>NZ_JAEHBX010000059.1:0-30904 GCF_016483395.1 Bacillus cereus group sp. N21 | reverse complement strand
ACTGAACGAAAAGTCGCCTTTTTTGTTTTACACGTGTTTTATGAGATGAAAAACGAAAGTTTTTCAGTGGCCTCGTATTGTACCGGAACCATTTTTTTGAGTGCCCACGACTCGGGGTACAGTTCAGATAACCTTCGTAAGCTCTTTTTATTTTTTAAAATTGTATTCTGTCAAATAGATGTCACATGAACATTTTATAGTATAGGTATACAAGGATTGAGCATAAACGATATAGGAGATATGAATCTATGAAACAATTATTAAAATATATAGTAGTAATTTGCACGTTGACACTTTTATGTTATGCAGCTTATATGAAGTATGAAAAACAAAAAGAAATTGAAAATAATAAATTAGTAATTACTGAAATCTCGAAGCAGTACGGTATACCAGACTGGATTCCACTTGCAATTGCTGATCATGAAACAAAATTTAATCGAAAAGCTGTTGGAGATAAAGGGACATCTTTTGGGCTATTTCAGTTACATCGGGGCGGATTAGCACCTGCACAATTATCAGAAGAGAACTTAAAAGATGCAAAAACGAATGCAACAATAGCAATCTCACATATGGTGAGTTCCTATAAACGTGGAGTAAACAAAGGATTAACAGAATTAGCTCTTTTAAAATATGTTGCCAATACATCGGGATGGCCTGGAAATTTAGGAGAAGATTGGACAAATAATAATACGAAATATAATGTTGGGTTAGAGAAATCTTATAAGCTATATAAGAAAGATTAAAATATTACAAATTTCTCAAGTTTTCACCTCTTTATAAACTGAATTTTCTGTCATTTTGTTGTATAGTGAAAGAAGTGGTAGAAGAATATAAAGGGGTAAGGAATTTGAGGAAAAAACAGTTTGTGATTGCGCTTTCAGCAATGTTTTCTCTAACACTTACATCTGGCATATCTAGTATTACGGTACATGCAGAGCAGAAAGAAGAGAATTCAAAGAAATTTACTTTACCGCTAAATGGGAAAGTACCAGAAACGTTAGCTCAATCGGTAAAGATTGAGTTAGAAAATGGAATGACGAAACCAATTTATTCACTTGATGAGGCAATTGTAGAAAATTTATTTGTAGAAACAGAGATTGATAGTGACCGAGATGGTAAAAAAGATCGTGTATCGGTAAAGGTAATGCGACCGAAAACAGAACCGGGTGTGAAAGTTCCTGTTATTTATGAAATGAGTCCTTATCGTTCAGGGATAAATATATAATGTAGATGAAGAATTACACCCTACGGAAGGTAAACCTTATGCAGGACCAGCTAACCTCGGTTCATATGGAAATTATTATGTTCCTCGTGGATATGCCGTTATTTTAGGTGAAAGCATTGGTACTGGGAAATCAGATGGATGTCCAACAACTGGTGACGAACAAGAAATTATCGGTACAAAATCTGTTATTGATTGGGTAAATGGAAGAGCAAAAGCATTCACAGAATATGGTGAGGAAATACAGGCGGATTGGTCTACAGGAAATGTCGGGATGACAGGTGCTTCATATAATGGCACATTGCCGAACGCTGTTGCAACAACAGGAGTTGAAGGGTTAAAAACAATTATTCCTATTGCCGCGATTAGCAGTTGGTATGATTATTACCGTGCAAATGGGGCAGTTGTTGCACCAGGTGGTTATCAAGGTGAAGATACAGATAATATGGCCGAAGCAGTATTAACGAGAAAAAATCCTGAAGTTTGTCAAAAAATCATTAAAGAGCTTACTGATGGGCAGGACCGAAAAACAGGAGATTATAATGATTTTTGGGACAAGCGTAACTACGTGAAGGATGCAAAAAATATAAAGGCAAGTGTATTTGTTGTACATGGTTTAAACGATTGGAATGTAAAGACAAAACAGTTTTCACAATGGTGGGAAGCTCTTGGAGAAAATAATGTGCCACGTAAAATGTGGTTACATCAAGGAGGACATGGGGGAACATCTAGTAATAACTGGCAGCAAACACAAAATAAATGGTTTGATTATTGGTTATACGGAATTGAAAATGGAATTATGAATGAACCGATGGTAGATGTACAGCGAGAAAATAAAACGTGGCAAAAATTAAAAAATTGGCCAGACCCTGCAGCAGCTCCGTCTAAAATACGTATGCTTTTAAGTAATAAAGCAGTAGATTTACCGCTTCGAATGGGTGCGGTACAACAAGTGTCTTCATTGTTAGATGATGCAAAAATTAAATCGAATCAATTACTAACAAATCCAGAATTGGAATCACCAAATCGGTTAGTATATGTAATGCCTAAGCTCGAAAAAGAAATGAGAATAAGTGGTACACCAAAAATTTCATTTAAGGGGAGTATTGATCGTCCAGTTTCAAATTTAACCGCATTACTTGTTGATTATGGTGGTGAGAAACCAGAAATTGTGACGAGAGGATGGATGGATCCACAAAACTTGAATGGAAAAGAAGAGTCAACACCAATTATACCAGGAAAAGATTACACATTTACATGGGACATGCAGCCGGATGATTATGTATTCCAAGCCGGCCATCAAATCGGAGTCGTATTAATTGCAAGTGATTATGACTATACGATTCGTCCAAAAGCAGGGACGAAACTTACAGTAAAATTAAGTGAATTAACACTGCCAATTGTAAAATAGAAGGAAGCCTCCGAATGTGGAGGCTTTTTTTGTACTGAAAAAAGGGGATGGATTCTAACATCAAATTGCCGAAAGGATGTTAGAAAGGGAATGGAAGAAGCGAAGAGAGTATTTCTAACTAGAAGGATACCCTACATTCTTAGTATAAGTATTATGTTATTTTGAAATAACAATAGATTTATTATATAATATTTTCGTATTAATAATGGGGAATAGTAATTTTAAAAATAAGGAGAATGTAATATCCTATGAAAGATGTAGATTTTATACTAGAAAGTGACGAAACATTAAAGCCATCTGAACGATTAGTATTATTACTATTAGAAAAACATAGAATTCTATATACAAATGATCTGCTAGCACTATCTAATTTATCATATAAAACATTAACGGATTCATTAACTGAACTCGTAGTAAAATCATATGTATTAAAAGAGACGGGGAAGGGAAGAAGGCAAAATTGCTATAGGTTAATGTAAGAGTTATTGTATCTATAAAAGAATACAAAAAAACATTTTTTAAATGAAATACAAAAAACATTTTCGAATTTTATTTGAAAAATACAATTTAAATAGGTGCCTACTAAGGGTTGTTTTTATATTAAAACTAATTAATCATTTTCACATTTTTAAAAAGATATTCGAAATAAAAAAATGAAATGTAATAAAGTCACTACAGTACGAGTTTTTTTATTTCTATATAAATGTGGTGGTTTATTTTATAGAAAGATACAAAAATATATTTTTGATTAAACCCAAAACAGTTCATTCTAAAAATGAATTATTTTTTTATTAGAAAATTATTTTTTTATTTGGTAACAAAGTAATGAAAATGAGGTTTAACATTAATAATATTATTATGTAAACTATAATGGGTTGAAAAGGAATTCTTCATGTTTAATAGAATTATTTTATAGTTAAAAAATGAAACGAGTCTATGTAAGAGGGGGATAAAGATGAATCCAATTGTAGCAATTACAAATGCTGTAATGAATGGAGAACAAATGTAAAGTTTGTTGATGAAGGACATATTATTACTTCTGGAGGAATTTCGTCCGGAATTAATATGTCATTTCATATAGTGAAAAATTTATTAGGGGAAGAAATTGCAGAAGCAACAGCAAAAAGAATGGAGTATGATATTGAGTTGTGCAATTAGTTGAATATGAAAGTTTTGTTTATGTAGTGGGATAAAAAAGATCAGTAACAATGAATTGTTACTGATCTTTTTTTGTTTAAAGCTTTCGTATATATGCTAATTCTTCTTCTAATAGAAGTGGGCGTGCAGAAGCAGCGACATTTTCTGCTGCTTGATTAGCTGTTTTTGCTCCGGGAATAGCAACAGATACAGCAGGATGCGAGAGTACATAACGAAGGGCCAACTGCCCCAAAGTTTGTTTAGGGTTTGAAAGGGATCTCAATTGTTCAACCTTTCGTAAATCATCTTGAAACCATGTTTCTTTTGGCCAATCTTGTCGTAAATCACCATCAGGGAATGTTGTTTGATCAGTAAACTTTCCAGTTAATATCCCCATTTTTAATGGCCCACGAATGACAGCTCCTAAGTTTTTCTCTTGTAAGTAAGGTAAAATATCATTTTCAGGTGCCCGGTTAAGTATGCTGTAGTCAAGTTGTATAACATCAATCTGCCCGTCTTTATTAAAATTTTTAATATATTGTAAATCATGCGTAGAAACACCAACTGCTCTTACTTTTCCATCTCGTTTTAAAATTTCAAATGCGCGAAGGAACGCTTCGGTTTCCTCTTTTTTATCCCACCAAATATGACAAAAATAAACATCAATGTAATCTGTTTGCAGGCGAAGTAAGCTAGTTTCAAATACTGCAATTACTTTTGCTGCTGTATCGTAGACAGGTTCTCCATCAGGATCATAGTGATGACCAATTAAACCTCCCTTTGTGGAAAGGATGATATCATTACGATGTTCTTTGATTGCTTGTGCCACTAATTTTTCACTATGACCTAAACCATATACATCAGCGGTATCAATAAAATTTACTCCGCATTCAATTGCTTTTTTCATTGCAGAGATAGAATGTTTGTCATTTACAGGACCCCATTCATCACCACCAATTGCCCAAGCGCCAAATCCAATTTCAGAAACGGTTAAACTGGTTTTTCCTAATGCGCGGTATTTCATTTGTTTACCTCCTTAATAAAAGGAATCCCTAATAAATTATTCACTGAAAAAGCGAATGTGTTTGTGAGATCTTTTTGCTTAGCTTAAAAACATAAAACACTAATATATAGCACAAAAAATAAAATTTTCATCTGAAATATAGAGATGTCGTCGAAAGCTATCTCTAATTGGTTAATTTATGAGATTTTTTTATGGAGGAGCTTATTTTACGAGAAGAGAATTTAGGTTAGTAAGAAAGTATGCCTGTGGTAGTGAAATAAAATGGGTTAGGGGGATTTAAAAAATGAGGAAACTCAAGAAAGTAAATGTTCCTAATACACCACAACAAACACAGTCTAATGAATACCGAGTTATAAATAAGAGAAAAGTACGGCGATTTGTTTTAGTTTTTATTTTTATTCTTTCGGCCACTTTTTATATTCAATATATCCTTACTAAGCAACAAGAAATGATTGTAGAAAAGCGAGATACGATTAAAAATCAGCAAAAGCAATTACTTTCTCTAAAAAAAGATTCACGTTATTTAAAGAGTGAGGTTGCAAATCTGACAGATAATGAAGAAGAGATTTTAAAGTTTGCGAGAAAAGAGTATCAATTCTCTAAGCAAAATGAGACTATATTTGTACTACCTAAGTAGATATGCAGTAATGAAAAGGAAACATCTGTTAAAAAGCAGTTAGCAAATTAGCTAACTGTTTTTTTATATTAAATATTTTTATTCGTTCTTTGTAGGCAGTAATAATTGTACAATATTTACTAAAATAAATATTGTTAAAATTCTGTCAATTGTATATAATATACAGTAAGCGGATACATTTCTTAATTAACGATGAGTCTACAGCTTATTCGCCTGTTAAGAAAACCGTTATCCTTGTATAAGAAAGGAAGATTTATGTGTACGCTTCTAATACGATTTATATCGTAGGGGACGCAAAAGCACCTCAAAACAATCCAATTACAGAAAAATTTAAAAGCTATTTTGTTGCATTTGTTGTTGAAAAAGATACAGGGAAAATTGTAGATGCGGATTGTTCAGCAACCATTTCATTAACTGCTCAATTTGTAAAACATTTATTTCTACATAGAAATATGAATGATCCACAATTAGTAGAAGAAATTAAAAATCGTTATTTCGGATCGTCTCAAAAAGCATTGCTTGTAGCATTAAAAGATGCACAAAAAAAATATAATCAAATTGCTGCTTTGTCTACACATTCATAGACAAAATCCAGCCATAAGATTCATTCTTATGGCTGGATTTTTTTATTGGACAGAAAGGATGAATAGAAATGAAAATCATGGATCTAACAGTAAAACGTCGCTATATTAAGCTTCATACACCATTTAAAACAGCTTTGCGCACTGTAACAGAAATTGAAAGTATTGATGTTTTTATTCACACAGATGAAGGAATTGTAGGAAAAGGGGCTGGGACTGCGACTCCAGTTATTACTGGGGATTGTGCGAGTGGAATGGGAGAAGCTATTTTAGGGCCAATCCGCTCTGTGTTAATCGGGAAAGAATTGCAGCAATTTCAAACGTTGTTGTTACAAATCCAAATGAGCTGTGTAGGCAATACGAGTGCGAAGGCAGCAGTAGATATGGCTGTATATGATGTGTATTGTCAATTTCATAATATCCCATTATATGCGTTATTAGGTGGAAAGAAAGAGATTCAAACAGATATTACAGTAAGTGTTGATGAACCTTTATTAATGGCGAAAGAAGCAAAAAGTCATGTGGAAAAAGGCTTTAACACATTAAAAATTAAAGTTGGTAAATCAACAGAATTGGATTTAGAACGCATTGAAGCGATCAGAAATGTTGTGCCGAAGGATGTAACTTTGCGATTAGATGCAAATCAAGGATGGAGTCCAAAAGAAGCTGTATCGATTATTCGAGAAATGGAAAATAGAAATTTAAATATAGAATTTGTAGAACAGCCCGTTCATGCGAAAGATTGGGAAGGAATGAAATATGTAAAAGATCATGTGCAAACACCAATCATGGCTGATGAAAGTGCTTTCTCGGCGCAAGACGCTTTAAAGCTTGTTCAAGGGCAATACGCCGATTTATTAAATATTAAATTAATGAAATGTGGCGGGATACGGGAAGCATGGAAGATTGCCGATATTGCTGGCGCTGCCGGTGTAAAATGCATGGTTGGTAGCATGATGGAATCATCGCTTTCTGTGGCGGCAATTGCACATGTAGCAGCCGCTCATCCAAATATTCACTACTTTGATCTTGATGCTCCTTTATGGTTAATGGAAGAGCCAAGCGGAATCACATATAACGGACCAAGGGTAAACCTGCATCACGCAGTGAATATAGAATAAAGTTTCGGCAGAAGAGTTGTTTTTGATGTCACGCTTTGCTTGAACAGGGAGGAATATTAATAAAAGGAGGATGTGTTTATGAGAAAATCCATTACTTTGCTTTTTAGTTGTTTGTTAGTATTTTCATCTATTTCAGTTGCAAATGCTGAAGAGGTAAAAAGTAATCAAGCGTATGTAGATGTGGCAGCAGCAACATTATGGACTGGGCCAAATTTGCTTCGTCCAATTGATGAACCAAGTGCGATGAATCCTGTTAATCTATGGAAATGGACGAAATCGATGACGCTCGATGAAAAGCTTTGGTTAACAAGTACAAATAAATTAGAAACACAAGCTTTATTAGGGCAAGAAGTAACAATCATTGATCGGCAAGGTGAGTGGGCAAAAGTAGTTGTTCATGGTCAGCCAACGCCAAGAAATGAAGCAGGATATCCAGGATGGGTCCCGGTAAAACAGCTAACCTATAATCAAGAATTTGCAGGGAAAAAGGAACAACCATTTGTTCTTATTACAAAACCGACAGCTATTTTATACATTAATCCATCTGATAAATATAAATCTTTAGAGGTTAGTTATAACACACGCTTACCGCTAATAAGTGAAGATAATATGTCGTTTCGTGTATTATTACCAAACGGACAAAAAGCATGGTTACGGAAAAATGATGGAAAGGTTTATAAATCACAAAATGAAATCCCTGTTCCAACGGGAGATGATTTAGTGAATACTGGGAATTTATTTTTAGGATTGCCGTATATATGGGCTGGAACAAGTGGTTTTGGTTTTGATTGTTCTGGTTTTACACATACAATTTACAAATCTCATGGTATTACAATCCCGCGTGATTCTGGTCCACAATCAAAAGCAGGTATTGCTGTTGAAAGAGAAAACTTGCAAAAAGGTGATTTGCTGTTTTTTGCTTACAATCAAGGAAAAGGAAGTGTTCACCACGTAGGAATGTATATTGGAGATGGGAAAATGATACATTCTCCAAATGCAGCGAAAACAGTTGAAATTATACCAGTAGATACACCAGGTTACATTGAAGAATATGCAGGTGCACGTCGCTATTTACCTTAATATGAAAGATTAGTAGGAATTTAAAAAAGGGGGGATTAAAGTGAAAAAGGTTATTCGCTTTTCATTGGTTAGTACGTTACTTCTTTCTTCGTTTTTAGCTGGTTGTGGAAAAGAAAAGTCCACGACAAAACCAAAAGAAGAGAAGAAAGTATTGCAGTTAACAGAAACAGGAGAAATTCCATCATTAAATTCCTTAAAAGTAACAGACGCTGTTTCATTTAACGTATTAAATAATGTAATGGAAGGATTATTTAGAATTTCAAAAAATGATGAGGTCATTCCTGGAATTGCTCAAAAGCATGAGATTAGTAAAGATGGGAAAACATATACATTTCATTTGCGTGATGCGAAATGGTCTAACGGTGATCCTGTAACAGCACATGATTTTGTATATGCTTGGAAGCAACTTGTTAATCCAGAAACGGGCTCTGAATATGCATATATTATGTATGATGTGAAAAATGCAGAAAAGATAAATAAGAAACAAATTGGATTGGATGAATTAGGAGTAAAAGCTCAAGATGATAAAACGTTTACTGTAGAGTTAGAACACCCTGTCCCTTATTTTACAAAATTACTTTGTTTACCATCCTTTTATCCAATTAATGAGAAGTATGCGAAAGAACAAGGAGATAAATATGGTTTAGAAGCAAATAAAACTCTATATAATGGACCATTTACATTATCAGAATGGAAGCATGAAGCAAGTTTTACAATGAAGAAAAACAATCAATATTGGGATAAAAAAGAAGTGAAATTAGATGAAGTAAATTACCAAATTGTTAAAGAAATTTCGACCGTAGTAAATCTATATCAAACAGATAAAATTGATCGTGCTGTTATTTCAACAGAATTTGTTGATAAATATAAAAATAATAAAGAATTGAAACAATATACAGATCCGGTTATGTATTTCTTCCGATTTAATGAAAATGTACCAATTCTAAAAAACAAAAATGCCCGCCTCGCACTTAGCATGGCTTTTGATAAAAAGGGACTTGCGACTTCATTTTTAAACGATGGATCAGTACCTGCAAACTACTATGTTCCAAATGGCTTTTTAAAAGGGCCAGATAAAAAAGATTTCAGGGAAACAACGACAGAGTTTAATAAAACGAATGTGAACAAGGCAAAGGAATATTGGGAAAAGGCCAAGCAAGAAACAGGAACGAATGAAGTTACGTTAGAAATGTTAAACTATGATTTAGAAAACTTTAAAAAAGTAGGGGAATATATTAAAGAACAATTAGAGAAAACCTTACCAGGATTGACGATAAAAGTGAAACTACAACCGCACTCTCAAAAACTAGCGTTAGAGAAAAAGAAAGAATATGAAATGTCATTATCGCGTTGGTTGCCGGATTATCCAGACCCGATGACTTACTTAGAAGTCTTTATTTCAGAAAGTGGTGTCAATAATACTGGTTATGCAAATCCAGAATATGATGCATTAATTAAAAAGACAAAAATGGAATTAGGAAATGACGAAAAGGCACGTTGGAAAGCGATGCAAGATGCAGAGAAAATGCTATTGGATGATGCGGTAATTGCACCGGTGTTCCAGCGCGGATTATCTTATTTACAAAAACCATATGTGAAAGATTTATATGTACATCAATTCGGACCCGTGACTAGCTTGAAATGGGCAAATGTGAAAAAATAAAATGAAATATACAAAAACAGACTGTGCTTGGACAACAGTCTGTTTTTGTATATAACAATATTTCATTCTTGAAATTAATAAAAGAGAGAAAAATCATGCTATAATTTACCAGGATGAAAATTAAGATTTTATTGAAGGGGGAAAGGATATGTCTATTCATGTGAATGTAAAATCAATGAATACGAAAAGACTCTATATGAGAAAACCTCGTTTAGAAGATGTGGATGCTTTCTATCAAATTGTAAAAAACAATGAGGTAGGTAAGTGGCTTGCGATATCTAGAGGTATGCCACGAGAAGAAACTGAACAATATATTGGAAAGTTCATAGCGCATTGGAATGAACATAATTTTGGTGTATGGCTTATATTCAATCATATCACGAGGGAAATGATGGGACACTGTGGTTTAAGGTATATTGATGGAACAGAAGATTTAGAAATCATGTATCTTCTCGATCCGAAGTTTTGGGGAAAAGGATATGCTACAGAGGCAGCCCATGCATCGATCCAATATGCTTTTCATGATTTGAAAGTCAAAAAATTAACTGCAAGAATTAGAATTGCCAATGAGAAGTCAAAGAATGTTTTAGAAAAGGCTGGATTTAAGTACACACATGATGTGGATTTTGATGGACATCAATTATCATATTATGAGTATAAGAATTTATTCCGATGAAAATCTGAATATTCATACAAAATGGCCAGATAGTTTGTAAACATTGTATAGATTTATATACAAGTTTAACTTGTCGAAAGATAAAATCATTACTGAATTTAGAGTGTGAAAGAAATACAAAATCTTGTATAATTAAAATGTTTACTTGGAAACATTTCTTATAATGGATGCGTACATAAGTTGTGATAAGAGGGGGAAATACATGTAAATGATAGATGAATAGAATGGAGCATTTTTACGGAATAAAGGAGAAGAGAAAGAATGATGACGTGTTGTAAGCAAGGGTTAGAATTATTAGTAGACATGCAATATCGAGGTAATAAGAGAATGATTGTAAGTGGTTCTAGTGTAAGGTGGGTAAACAAATGAAGATGAAGCATGCTTTTGGCCCAATCATTTTAGCATGTATAATCTTTATCGTTATATTGCTTATTCCATCTAAATATCTAGTTTCACTTATTAGTAATGAAAAGGTAGAAGATGCGGCGACTTCATTACAAAAAGAAAAATTACAAGGTGTTTTTTTACAACAAAAAATGTTGGAGAATTTGAATTATTTGCCGATGTACGGTTCATCTGAATTTTCCCGAATGGATGCATATCATCCGTCTAACTATTTTAAAGTAAAACCCGAAGGATTTACACCGTTTCTAATAGGAACTGGCGGAACGCAGAGTCTTGCTCATATTTTAAATGTGACTTCCACAATGGATCAATTAGAAGGAAAAAAAGTAGTATTTATTCTTTCACCACAATGGTTTACCAAGCAGGGGGTAAATGAAGGGAACTTTAGTAGTAACTTTTCTAAACAGCAAACATATCATTTTATTTTTAATGATCAAATAAAACCTGAAATGAAAAAGAAAATTGCGAAGCGGTTGCTAGATTTTAATGTTGTCCGCAAAGATTTTATATTAAAAAGCTCACTAGAAGGCATTGTATATAATGATACAACTCATAAGATAAAAGCGGGAGTATTGAAGCCGATTGCCTATATAAACCGAAACATTGCGGATCATAAAGATTTAGTGACATCTATATTCAATATAAAGTCAAAAAAAGAACACAGAAATATGGAATTACGTTCACTTTCCTGGGAAGAAACAAGAAGGCATGCTGAACAGGTTGGGAAAGTAGAGTCTACATCAAATACATTTGGAATTGAAAATCCATATTACTATAAAAACAAATTTCAAAAGAAATTACATGGATTAAAAGGATATAAGGCAAAAGAATCTTATGATGAATCGCCAGAATATGAAGATTTACAAATTATTTTAGATATTTTTAAGCAAAAGAAAGTGAAACCGCTTTTCATTTCTGTTCCTGTAAATGGACCTTGGTATGATTACGCAGGGTTCCCAAAAGAACGTCGTGATGTTTATTATAAGAAAGTTCGAGAACAAGTTGAGAAAGCTGGATTTCCAGTTGCAGATTTTACTAGTCATGAATATGACAAATACTTTCTAAAAGATACCATTCATTTAGGATGGAAAGGCTGGGTATATGTGGATGAAGCATTACAACAATTTCATGCAGGGAAATAAATTTTAAGATTAAACCAAAAACAGGAACGGCTTTTTAAGCTGCTCCTGTTTTTTAATACAAAGGATTCTGATGTGGACAATTAGGAAATGGATGTATATCTTGAATTTGCCTAAAGTCATAATGTTTCATTGCGAATTGCGCTTGATACAAGTATTCATACAAATAAATATGTCCACCATGCACACCGCATAAAACTCCAGATGTACCCTGACCATTTACGAGAGAAACACCAACGGGCTGACCAATTAAATATTGTACTTTTTGTTGCCAATGCATGTGTATATCCCTCCTTTTAAGATAATATACAAACTTAGAGAAGGAATGGTTGCTTATCCAGTTAATTTTACATAGGAGGATTTTAATACTTATTATCAATTTGGGAAAGAAAGTATGAAATTAAATGATTATTTCTTGGGTCTTGTTCAACATGATTTAAAGCATAAAGAAGAAATTCTGGATTTTTTAGAAGATAAGCATATCAAATTATAAAAGTAAGAATAAAAGAAAAATGAAATAAAACGCCATACATCTAATTGAATGTATGGCGTTTTATTTCAAATTCATTATCTCGAATGATTCATTTAAACAAGTTTTCTTCGTTTCTTTAGCCATATTTTTAAAGTGAAATACAAAACAATTAGTATTACTCCGCCAATTGCAAACGATGTTACATACGGCCGAGCAACTTCATCGATATTGCCCCAATTTTCTCCTAGCTTTTCACCTAAATAGATAAAGATGATTGACCACGGGATAATCGCAAGCGCTGTAAGGGTAATAAATCGGATAGGTGACATTTTTGTAATGCCGGCAGGGATTGAAATGGCATGACGAACGACTGGAATGAAGCGTGCTGTGAAAATAACACCGGTTCCATAACGATTAAACCATGCTTCTGCAGAATCGATTTGTTTTTTATGAATGAAAATGTACTTGCCATAACGCTCTAGTACAGGTCTTCCTCCGTAACGCCCAATCCAATAAATAAAGATTTGTGCGATAACACCACCAATAGTACCAAATACAATGGCGCCTATAAATGAGATGTTTCCTGAAGATACTAAATAACCTGCATAAGCGAGAACGATTTCACTTGGAATAATCTCAATCATGAGTCCAAACATTATGCCCCAATAACCTAGTCCTTCTAAAAATAGTAATACAGAATGAATAAAACTACCTAACATGTTGCACCTTCTATATGAAATTTTTTTAGAGTAAGAGAAAAAAATATTCCTTACATTTTTAGTATACGGGAAATTATAAAAGAATAGGTGTGGAATTTTATTTTAAAAGATTAATTTCATAAATAATTGTTCGCTCGTCTCAAAAAATGAAACGAGCGAATAGTCTTTACTTCCTTACTTTTAATTTTTCTAATTCTTTTTGTACTGCTTCTTTTAGTTCAATCTCCGTATCGTCTGTATAAGAAATAGGCTTTATTTGATTAAAGTAGTTACTTGCTGAGGCCTCAGCTTCTATTTTTTGAATATAACTTTCTACTCTTGCGAAGCCTTTCACTTCATTTTCTGTATGAAAAGATGCAAGAGTTTCATTGTTTTCTTTCATTGTACGTGCTACATGTAATCTGGAAACAAGTACGAGTTCTTTATATTGTAATTCTTGGTATTCTTTTTGTAGTTTATCAATTTGCTCATATAGGACTGAAGTTTGTTGTTTTACTACATTGTACTGTTCATGATACATTTCTAGTTTTTTCTCATGTGCAATTTTTTCTTGAAGTGCTAATTGTGCCATATCATCTTCATTGCGAGACACCGCAAGCTCAGCCTGACGAAATCTTTTTGCAATAACAGCCTCTGTTCCTGTAATAAGAGATTCATATTTTTTTCTAGAAATAGCTGCTGAGATAAAGCTTGTTGTGCTTTTACCACTTGTTGCTCCGTTTCTCGTATGTATTGTTTTAACATACTTATCGGGTTTTCTAGTTTATTTAAAGCTGCATGGACATCAGCGGTTACAATGTTTTTAATTCTTCTAAAAATACTCATTTTTATTTCTCCTCTTTACGAATTTGTTTTTCCCATTGATCAAGAATATCCGTTTTATTATTTGATATGACTATATAGCTGTCTACTGTATAGTCAGTTGTAGAATGGAGTGAGTTTTGTTTTCTTTTTTTATAAAGCCAAATTGGAAATACCACGACAACGAAAAGAGGGATCAATGGTAATATACCAATGATAATAAGAAGGATACCAATCCATTTTCTTATTATTTGACCTTCTGCCTTTTTGAGGATAAACCATCCTAAAAGAATGGAGCTTAACTCAATTGTGAAAAGAATAAGGAAACTCCCATCAAATTTTTCTTTATGATGCTTTTCATAATGTTGAAAAGGCTTCTCGTTTTCGAAATTCTCTTGTTTGAGATGATGTCTTTCATCTTTAAGGTAAGAAGCTTGTCCCCTATATTCCTCAGCAAAGGCCTCACGTTTTGCATGATGCCATCTTTCCATCTGCAATCCGCGGGTTCCTAAAAATACTGCCAAAAGGGAGAAAGCAATAATACTTACCCATATAAGCCAACGGAATTTTGTACGCTTCTTTTTTTGTTTCTTCACATTCTCACCTCCTGCCATATAGTTGTGTTTCTTTCATAACTGGAAAAAATGAGATTTGCATAACGATCATAACGTACAAATTTGAAATTTTATTTTAGCTTCACCATCTCCTTTGTGTTTGTATTACTTATAGTAAAGCGTAGAAATTAGGGCCGTGTGAAAGTTTGATGGAGATAGAATGAAAAGTATATTAGAAATTTCTCATCTTGTAAGTGAGCTGTTTTTTTTAGTAGATAAAAGAAGAAAAAACTTCAGTTCATAGCCCTAGTATTACAAAGTTTCTTTTAAAAGAGAGAAGAAGAGCGAACAGTGGGAGATTTTCTTTGCTTAATTAATGAAGTAATATTAGATGAAATACAGTATTTTACTACTTTGAAAATTGTTGAAATGGCAGAATTAGTACAATTATCTCTTCTTCCCTTTCAAAATTTAAAGTGGGAAGGAGAGATGAAAGAAGATTTTGTGACCTATAAAGAAAGGTGCGTATTTGGAATTTTAACTGAGAATAAGAATCTTAATGTTTTTATGAAGAGAAACTATTATTTTGATGATATTTTAAAGACTTCAAAGTATATTCAAGATGTAGTTCATTTATTGCGGAGAGAGTGTGTGTATTACTTGTAATACAAAAGTTCTAAAAAAGAGGAGCGCTTTGCGCTCCTCTTTTTTTATGGCTTTACATCTAAATTTTGTAAAAATAATGTTGCAGAAACATAGCGTTTCGCTAACATTTGTACATATGCCGTATGTACAGAAAGTGTTGCGATAATAATCGCATTACGAATGGCTTCTCGTTGCTCATTGTTGATTTGATCAAACTGACTTGCGATTTTATCTGCTTTTTCTTTTACAATATTTTCAATTGTACGAATGGTATCAGTCGCGTTTAATTGTAAACAACCACCTTGATTCAATTCCTCAAATAAAGAAGAATAAGCGACGTATAAATGAACAGGATTGATTAAATCATCACTTCGATCTGCTGGATCATTTACGATGAGTCTTAACAGCTTACGAATGGATTCAAAATCAAGTGCTGTTTTTAAATCTTCAACAATGAATAATAAAGCTGCTTGTTCGATAGAATATTTTTTTCCTTTTTGTGGTGAACCAATCATTTCTTTTATATCTCGTTTTACCCAGTTTTGCATAGCTGTTACAGAAAAACTGGTATTTTCAATTTGATTACCAAGCGCAACGATCTCATTTAAAGAAAAGCCAATATCTGTATCTTCAATTTTAATGAGCTTTTCAAAAATAGGTGAAAGAGCGGTTGTAATAAAAGCTGTAACACTTTGTCCACATTCAATATCTTTTTTATGTGACTTTGCCCAAGCTTCTTGTAAAATAACGAGAGGCTTTTTTGCATTCCATCCTCTAAGAGAAAGAAGGAGCATTGCCATTTCGTTTCGTGTGAGATGAAATGTTTCCATCTTTTCACCTCCAAAATTATAAAAGTTCTTATGAACTTATAATATGTTTTGTTGCTTGTAAAGTCAATTCTGTTTTTCATTATTTTTCCTGTCATTTTATAAATTGTTAATAAAGTTAAATAAATAATACTTGCTTATTATAGAAAAAGTTCATATAATAGGTTCATAAGAACTTTTTGTTTAACTTTAAAATAAATCTATCATTCTTATTTTAAAGAAAGATAGATTTCACATATATCTATAGTAAAAGGAGAATGGATATAATATGTTGAAAAAAATCGTTACAGTAATGACTGCATTAATGGTTGTTTTTGGGGCTAGTAGCTTTGTTTTCGTAGATCATGCGGCAGCGAAAAGTTACAAGTCAGGTCAAAAATCATTTACACCAAGTTCAGGACAAAAATCAAAAGTTGATTTAAACAAAAAAGATTCTAATGTGAATGCACAGAAAACAAACCCTGATACAAAAACAAAAGCATCAAACACAGCACCGAAGAGTAATAAAGGGAGCTTTATGAAAGGTTTATTACTAGGTGGTCTTGGTGGTCTACTAATGGGAAGTTTATTTGCAAACATGGGAGCACTTGGTTCTGTATTAGCGTTCATGGTAAATATGCTAGTAATGGCTGGTATCGTAATGTTAGCGATTCGAGCATTTAAATATTTCAAAAATCAACGTAAGAAACAGGCAGAAGAAGCAGTATGGAAACGATAAAAATTTCTGAACAAGAGCTGATAAACGTACTATGTGTGTATATTGCAGAAAAGCGACAAGTTGGCCCAGAAGCAGTTTTAGTTGAACTAATGTATGATGATGACTATGGTTTTTCTGCTGAAGTAGAAGTAAATGGTCGCAGGCAAATTTTAATTCAAGCAAACTTAATTGAAGCACTTCGCTTATGGCTTGATAGGGAATACAATGTCAATCCGTTTGCGGCAAGGTTACAGCTTGAGTTAGATGATGAAGAAGGTATTTTCGCATTGGCGAATTTAAATAACTCGGATGAGTAGTCAAAAGGAGCTGTTGAGATTAATTTCAACAGCTCCTTTTAGTATGCACATTTTTAATGAAATAATGAACCTAGTAGTTAAGTAAGGGTGAATACCTTTGCTTCTTCATTTGTGTGCCCAGCTAAGCTGGGCACTATTCTCTAGGCAATGAATTATATAACTTCTTGAGGCGGATTTTGATCATCCTGATTTAAACAAAAATGACTCCAAAGTTCATTCATTTTACGTCTACCAGCGGTAACCATTGGGTTAAATTGAATTGCAGCTTGTTCGCGGACAGCCTGGACATTTTGGATAGCTTGCTGTAATTGTTGTCCGACTGAGTTTAATTCTGTACAAGCATGCTTAACAATTGAAAGACCGGCAACAGTTCCTTGCGCCATAGCAATTTTCCCACTTTCAATTCCAGTAATATTTCCAGCTACAAATAATCCGTGAAGAGGGGTTTCCATTGTCTCTGAATGGAATGGGACATGTCCACCCAGTTCAGGAATGTAATGGAATGGGCATCCTGCTACGGCAGCGAGCTCTGCAAGTGGATATAATCCTCCTGCGATACAAACAAAGTCTGCTTCATATATTTCTTCTGATCCTTTTATAATATTTCCTTTCGAATCAATGTTAGCAACACGAACACCCTCTACTTTATCCGTTCCGATAATTTCAATTGCAGCTTTGCGAAGGTGGAGTGGTGTACCATTTATTTTTATACCGTTATTCGGATAAAAGGTTAAACCAGCTTTTCGAATCCAATCATGTTTCATAAAGCGACTTCCGATGCGTAGTAAAGCTGATGGGGCAAGGTGGGCAGCGTTTAATAGTGACTTTAAAATTCCCTCTGGTTCACCAGCTTTTTGGCTAAGGTCACCCTTTTCAGGGAGTACGATATGATCAACAGTAATACCAGCTAGTTGTAATTCATTTAAAATTGCAAATGATAAAATATTGGCTCCGATAATAATTCCTTTTTTCCCAACTTGGACTCTATGAACATTTGTCATAACTTGAGCAGCGCCAATTGACATGACTCCTGGAAGAGTCCAGCCAGGAAGTGGGATAGAGTATTCAGCAGCCCCGGTAGCAAGTAGTACAAAGGGGGCTTCAATTGTACCTATGCTTGTATGTACATACCAAATGTTTTCGTCTTTTTCTAAATTGTATACTGACACACCGCATCGAATATCTATTGAGAGTGCTTTTGCATCTTGATGAAGGCGTTCGGATTCTTTTATTCCGTTCCACCATTCTCCAGTTGGTTCTTGATGTAATTGTCCTAACAATCGTCCGCCAGGCTTCATAAATTCATCAATAACAAGTACGTTAAGTCCAGAACTAGCGCAAGCAATTGCACCAGCTAATCCTGCTGGTCCCGCGCCAATTACAATTACATCCATCATCGCTTTTCCACCATCTTTCTAATAATATTTGGATGCTGTTTCCCACTTTCAACAACCATTTCGTTTTCTACAACAGTTAAGCACGCTCGGACGTTCATTTGATTATTAACTGTTACGCGGCATTCAGAACAATGTCCAATGTTACAGTAAATTCCTCTAGGTGTACCACTATCTTCATGAACGCGTAACGTTCTAATTCCATTTGCAAGAAGGGCAGCAGCAATCGTTTCATTTTCATATGCTTCGTATTCTTTATCGTTAAATTGAAATGAAATACGTTTTCTATCGTCTAAGTTTCCTAAAATAGGATGATGTAAAATTCTATTCATTGCTTTTCACCTACCGCTCCAAAAGTTACTGAGCGTATTGGTGGTTGATATTTTAATGGAATCTCATGAGGTGATGTTCCAGGATTTGCAATTTCTATCATTCGATCTATTGTCGTTCTACATGTACGCCCCCCGCAAAAGCCCATCCCAGCACGTGTTCTTAGTTTTAGCTCCCGAGCCGAGCAATTATATGCAGTAATTGTCGATTGAAGTTGTCCGTATGTAACTTCTTCACAACGACAAATAATTAAATTCTCTTTATTAGACATGTATATTCCTCCTCTAGTTCGGTTTACAAAAATTATAATGCAAAAGGTATGCCAATATAGAGGAGGGGAGGTTTTATTGTAACCCGAGTCTTTTTAAGCGGTTGTATAAAGTAGCTCTTGTTACACCAAGTTGTTTCGCACATTCTAATTTATTACCATTTAAAATTCGTAAAGCTCTTTTGATCACTTTTTTCTCGTGTTGATCCATCTCTTCTTGTAAGGAAAAAATCGTGTTGTTGTTACTGACTAATGAATAATGAGATGCTATTTCCTCTGGAGTACTGTTTGTATGAAAGGGTAAATATTCTTGCTTTATAATGCCGTCCGTTGCAAATACGACGAGTCTTTCTATAACGTTGCGCAGCTCGCGAATATTCCCCCGCCAATCGTAATGAAGGAGTTCGTGCATAATTTCTGGGGGGAAATCATGAATTGGCCTTTTGTAATTTATTGAAAAGTCGTTTAAAAAAGAATAGGTTAATTCTATAATGTCTTCTCGTCTTTCACGTAATGGTGGAATGTGTAAGCTAACTACATTTAAGCGATAATATAAATCTTCACGAAATGTTCCTTTTTCCATCTCTTCTTGTAAATCGCGATTTGTAGCTGCAATAACACGAAAATCAATATTAATTTCTTTTTCTCCACCGACACGATAATATTTTCGTTCTTGCAGTACACGCAAAAGCTTAACTTGCATATCGAGTGGCATTTCGCCTATTTCATCGAGAAATAAAGTGCCACCTTGTGCAAGTTCTATTTTGCCTTTCTTTCCTTTACTATTCGCTCCAGAAAAAGCTCCGCGCTCATAGCCGAATAATTCACTTTCAAATAATGCTTCTGGAATTGCACCACAGTTAATCGAAATGAAAGGGGCATTTTCTTTCTCACTTGCTTCATGAATTGCTTTCGCAAATACTTCTTTTCCGACACCGCTTTCTCCTAGTATTAAAACGGTCGATTTAACAGAGCAAACTTTTCTAGCCAATTGGATCGTTCTCTGTATGACAGCACTCTTTCCTTTCATGGAATGAAAGGGATCGGATGTGTCTTTATATTTTGCTACTTCTTGTTCTAAGCGGTGCACTTCATGTGACATATTAAATAACTTTTCATTTAGTACAACCTGACTTGTAACATCCGTTTCAGAAACGACTGCACCGATAATTTTGTTGTCGCAATAAACAGGATTTGAATTAATTAATACAAATAGATCGGAGCGAGGTTGATGATACTGAGCTACTATACGTTTTCCTTTATGTAATGATTGTAAAATTTCTAGATCTTTATAATCAAAAAAATGAGTAATAGGTTGTCCGATAATGTCTCCATGTTTTACTGAAAATATTTTTTCGGCTCCATCTGTCCATGTACGAACACGTTCATTATCGTCGATAACAGTAACTGAAGAATCTGTCGTTTGAAGAACGGTATTGTAAAATGCCTGTAATTGATTGTAAGAATTATAGAGAAAAGGGACCATTTGGGTAACAGTTATACAGTGTGTTGGATCTTGTATTTTATTGAGAATAACGACTGCAAAATGATTAGAAAATGCTTTGATTAAATTAGAGAAGGAGTCTTCTTCATATAAAGTTGTACAAAGTAATTCTTTCGTATGTGCAGTAAGGTAATAAAATTCGCCATTTTTTCGTTTGATGGGACTTATGTCGAATGTATGATTTGTTGAAAAATATTTTATAAGTTCTTTTATTGATGGGAATGAAAATGCCATATTATCCTCCTGTAGTGTGAAAAATTTTAGACACTGATAAAAAAATAATACACTTATTTCTGTTAAATTCAAAATATTTTTACATCTATTTTTCTCACATATGAAAATAAATATATTTTGAGTTGGCATACCAATTGCATAAATAGAGGATGAGAGATTTGAAAGAAAGGAGGGGGCTGCATGAGACACTGTGACGTTTTAATACTAGGCGGTGGAATTATTGGCTGTTCTATTGCTTATTACACTTCAAAATATGGAAGAGACGTAACAATCATTGACAAGGGGGAATTTGTCAGTGGCACGTCTTCACGGTGTGACGGCAACATTTTAGCCATTGATAAAGACCCAGGATTTGATAGTCAGATGTCGCTAGTAAGTCAAAAATTAGTAACGGAATTAAGTGAAGAATTGGAACATTCGTTTGAATACCGAGCGCCAGGAAGTATTCTTGTCTGTGAGTCAGAGGAGGAAATGGAGGCAGCTCAAAAATGGGTGAATCGTCAAAAAGAAGCTGGCTTACCGTTTCGGATGCTTGATAGACAAGACATAAGAGAAGAATCACCGTTTTTCGCTGATGATTTATTAGGTGGTTTAGAATGTGCAACAGATTCGACTGTAAATCCGTATCTCCTTGCTTTTTCACTTCTTGCAGAAGCGGAAAAATTGGGGGCAAAATCTTTTAAGCATACAGAAGTAAAAGAAATGAGGAGAGCCATAGATGGTTCCTTTATTGTAGAAACGACAAATGGAACGTTTACTGCAAAGCAAATTGTGAACGCAGCGGGAGTATGGGCCCCTAAAATTGGAGAAATGTTGGACCTATCTATACCGATTGAGCCAAGAAAAGGACATATTATCGTAGCTTCAAGGCAACAACATGTAGGCTCTCGCAAAGTAATGGAATTTGGTTATTTAATTTCTAAGTTTGGTGGGAAACGGAAAGTCGATGCTTTGACTGAAAAATACGGTGTAGCTCTCGTGTTTGAACCAACAGAAAGTCAAAATTTTTTAATTGGTAGTAGTAGAGAATTTGTAGGATTTCATACGAGGATAAACAATGAAGTAATTAAATGTATTGCGAATCGAGCGATTCGTTTTTATCCGAAAATGGCAGATATGATGGTTATTCGTTCTTACGCTGGCCTGCGTCCATGGACAGAAGATCATTTGCCGATCATTTCACGAGTAGAACATATTCCAAACTATTATATCGCTGCAGGACATGAAGGGGATGGAATTAGTCTCGCAGCAGTTACAGGGAAAGTTATTGAAGAGCTCTTAAACGAAAGAGAAACATCAATTCCGATTGAACCGCTTCGTTTGAATCGTTTTACAGAAAGGGTGTTAAACGGATGAGGTCACAAAGAGTCTTTACGACGATTGATACGCATACAGGTGGAAATCCTACGAGGACGTTAATTAGCGGACTTCCAAAGTTAATAGGAGAGAACATGGCAGAAAAAATGCTTCATATGAAGAAAGAGTACGACTGGATCCGTAAATTGTTAATGAATGAACCGCGCGGTCATGATGTGATGTCTGGGGCGTTATTAACAGATCCGTGTCATCCAGAAGCGGATATAGGTGTCATCTACATAGAGACAGGTGGATATTTACCGATGTGTGGTCACGATACGATCGGTGTATGTACGGCTTTAGTTGAATCAGGTTTAATACCTGTATATGAGCCGATAACTTCTTTGAAATTGGATACACCAGCTGGTCTTGTTGAAGTGGATATTTCTGTTCAAGACGGTAAAGCAAAAGAAGTATCATTTTGTAATATACCAGCTTTTTTACTAAAGAGTATTTCTGTCCATGTTGAAGGGATTGGAAATGTAGATGTTGATATCGCATATGGCGGAAACTTCTATGCCATTATCGATGGGGAAGCGCTTGGTCTAGAGTTAGTGCCAGAAAATGCTTCTACAATAATTGATAAAGCGATCCGAATAAGAAATACGATTAATGAAAAATTTGAAGTTATTCATCCGCAATATTCATTTATAAAAGGGGTAACACATATTGAATTTTACACAGATCCTACCCATGAAACGGCACATGTGAAAAATACCGTTGTTGTTCCGCCGGGAGGAATTGATCGTTCTCCATGTGGTACGGGAACATCTGCGAAGCTAGCTGTATTATACGCTAATAAAAAAATTACAATGCAAGAAGAATTTGTTCATGAAAGTATTGTTGGCTCGTTATTTAAAGGAAGTGTAATAGATACAACATATGTGGAGAACATTGAAGCTGTAGTAACAAAGATCACTGGTTCAGCTTGGCTAATGGGAATGCATAGATTTTTTTACAATGAAGAGGATCCACTGAAAGAAGGATTTTTGCTAATTCCGCCGATGGAACATGAAACGGAGGAAGTGAAATGAAGATTCAAAAAATGTATATGACAGTAGATGTACACGTAGCTGGTGAAGCGTTTCGTGTAATTAAAGACGTACCGTGTAAATACTATCATAGTTTGGAACAACTAAATGAACAAATTTCTGGTGAATTAGCAGAGGAAATACAGCTTTTATTAAATGAACCACGTGGGTTCATAGGTTTAAACGGATGTGTTGTCGTTCCTTCTATTCATAGTGAAGTTGATGCAGCTGTATTATTTTTTAATCATAAAGGAGCAATTCCTCTTCATTACGGTGGGATTGTCGCGGTAGTAACTATGTTACTTGAAAGTGGACACTTAAAACAAAGCGATTCAAATCAATACAAAATTGAAACGCTATGCGGTGTGTTTTTAGTCCGTGCACATGTAGAAAAGGATGAAGTCGTTTCTGTATCGTTAGAAAGTAAAGTGTGTTACTCAATCGAAGAGAATCTACCACTACATAGTCCTATTGGAAATATACACTACTCTCTCATACAAGCTGATCAAGTATATGCAGTGTTTCAGAAAGAGGAATGTTCTCTGGAAATTTGTATTGAAAACATTTTTGAATTAAAGAACTGGGGGAAAGCTATACTTGAGTCCATGCCAAAGCAGCCACTTATAAAAAGAGTCGTTTTAGTAGATTCTTCCCACATAAAAGAGAATCGTATAAAAACAATTACGTTTCAGGATGACGACTATATTGTGCGTTCGCCTGGATTCGCATCAACAAGTGTTTCGTATATAAGTAGCCTTTCTATAGGTGATGTACGTACGGAAGAACCTTTTATTAATGAGAGTATTTTTAATAGTTTTGTGAAGGTGCAAAAAGTGAATAAGGAAGAGAAAGGATATACATTTACTTTCACAAGCAGAGGGTTTATTACAGGTATGCAAACATTTGTATTAGACCCTACTGATCCATTTCCAGTAGGCTTTTTATTAAAATAACGGTTAATACAGTATGTGGAAAAAACAAATGAAATGTAAGGGAGAGAATATGATGAAAAGTATAAAAGGAGCATTTCCAGTATTAATTACTCCGATGGATGAATTTCAAGAGATTGATTGGAACGGAGTGAAACAGAACGTAAACTATTTTATTGAGCAGAAGGTTGCCGGCATCATCATTAATGGAAGTACGGGAGAATTTGTTAGTTTATCAAAAAAAGAACGATTTAAGATGGTGGAAACGGTATTAAAAGAAGTTGATGGACGCATTCCTGTAATTGTTGGAACTGCTGCAGAGACGACGAAAGAAACGATTGAATATACGAAGCATGCAGAAGCTCATGGCGCAGATTGTGCATTAATTATTAACTCTTATTATTGTAAACCGAAAGAAGAAGAAATCTACTTTCATTTTAAAGAAATCTCAAATGCTGTAAATATACCAATTATGTTATACAATAACCCGTTTACCTCTGGTGTTGATATGAGTATAGAGCTTATGCTTCGAATAGGAAAAGAATGTGAAAATGTTACACATATTAAAGAATCTAGCGGAGATATTCGTAAAGTGAGAGATTTAGTAAGACAAGGAGAGAGTGCTTTTCAAGTCTTTTGCGGATCCGAAGATTTAGTTATGGAATCATATTTAGTTGGTGCTACTGGATGGGTCTCTGTGGCGGGTAATATCGTTCCGGGACTTGTTACAAAAATGTATGAGCATTTTCAAAATGGAGAGTTCGAAAATGCATGGGAGATTAATGATACAATTTTGCCTCTTTGTGAATTCCTAGAAGGGTCAGGTAAATACGTACAAATTGTTAAACGTGCAATGGAGTTACACGGACAAACTGGAGGTCCATCTCGTTATCCAAGATTAGGATTGACACAGGAAGAAGATCAAAAACTTCAACAGATTTTATTACAAATAACGGCTAATTCAGCTGTTTAAACTAAGGAGGAGGGGAAAATATGTTAACGACAAACATGGAGCTAAAATCAAAAGTGAAAGCGTTTTTAAATGAAGAAATCAAATTGTTTATTAATGGTGAATTTGTGCCTTCTATTAGTGGAAAGACGTTTAAAACATATAATCCGGCTACAGAGGATGTTCTTGCGGTAGTGAGTGAGGCGCAAGCGGAAGATATTGATGTAGCGACGAAAGCTGCAAGAGAAGCTTTTGAAACGGGCCCTTGGTCTGAAATGACTACTGCAGAAAGAGCACATCTTATATATAAATTAGCTGATTTAATTGAAGAACATAAAGAAGAATTAGCGCAGCTAGAAGCTTTAGATAATGGGAAACCGTATCAAATTGCGCTTGAAGATGATATTCCAGCGACAGTAGAAAATTACCGGTATTATGCTGGTTGGACTACAAAAATTGTAGGACAAACAATTCCTATTTCAAAAGATTATTTAAATTATACACGTCATGAACCGATTGGGGTTGTTGGTCAAATTATTCCTTGGAATTATCCGTTAGTTATGTCCGCTTGGAAAATGGGTGCTGCTCTTGCGACAGGATGTACGATTGTATTAAAACCAGCAGAGCAAACACCGTTATCTTTACTATATGCTGCAAAGCTTTTTAAAGAGGCGGGATTTCCAAACGGTATTGTAAACTTTGTTCCAGGTTTCGGACAAGAAGCAGGAGCAGCAATCGTAAACCATCATGATATTAATAAAGTAGCTTTCACAGGTTCGACAGTTACAGGGAAATATATTATGCGTCAATCTGCTGAAACAATTAAACATGTAACGTTAGAACTTGGAGGTAAGTCACCAAATATTATTTTAGAAGATGCCGATTTATCTGAAGCTATTAATGGTGCCTTCCAAGGCATTATGTATAATCATGGTCAAAACTGTAGCGCAGGATCTCGTGTGTTCGTTCATCGGAAACATTATGAAAGAGTAGTAGATGAACTTGTAGAAATGGCGAATAAAGTTAAGCTTGGTGCCGGTATGGAAAAGGATACAGAAATGGGCCCGCTCGTATCTAAAAAACAACAAGAGCGTGTGCTAAAGTATATTGAACAAGGAATGGCTGAAGGAGCAACAGTTGTAGCTGGGGGAGAACGGGCATTTGAAAAAGGTTATTTTGTGCAGCCCACAGTTTTTACAAATGTTACAGATGATATGACAATCGCAAAGGAAGAAATATTTGGACCAGTCGTTGTAGTTATGCCATTTGATTCGACTGAGGAAGTAATTGAAAGAGCGAATAGCTCTTCTTACGGATTAGCAGCAGGTGTATGGACACAAAATATTAAAACTGGACATCAAGTCGCAAATAAATTAAAGGCAGGAACCGTTTGGATTAACGATTATAATTTAGAAAATGCAGCGGCACCATTTGGCGGATATAAACAATCCGGAATTGGGCGCGAATTAGGGTCGTATGCACTTGATAACTACACGGAAGTAAAGAGTGTTTGGGTTAATATAAAATAATGATCAAATAGGAAGAGTGAACGGACAACTTGAATGAACGGTGAGGTTGTCCGTTTTATTTTTTAAGCTCGCAATAAATAACTCTTTTTCACACAATTATGAGGGGGATTGGGATGGAAAAGTTAGTAGAGTGGTTAGTAGGAGAAGTATGGAGTATAGGATTAGTTATTTTTGCGTTAGGAGCAGGCGTGTATTTCACAATTGCTACTCGTTTTTTACAAATTCGGTATTTTAAAGAGATGATCAAACTATTATTTGAAGGAAAGAGCTCAGAGACTGGGATATCTTCATTTCAAGCATTTTGTTTAGCGTTATCGGGCCGGGTCGGAATTGGAAATATTGCTGGTGTAGCGACAGCTATTGCTTTTGGTGGTCCAGGAGCTGTGTTTTGGATGTGGGTGATGGCTCTATTAGGAGCAGCTAGTGCATTCGTTGAGTCAACGCTTGCTCAAGTATATAAAAGTAAGGTAGGAAATGAATATCGAGGTGGTACACCATATTTTATTGAAAAAGGCTTAAAAATAAAATGGTTTGCCGTCATTGTAGCGGTTGTCGTGACGATTTCATACGGCGTTTTATTGCCAGGGATTCAATCAAGTAGCATTGCGGTTGGATTTGAAAATTCTTCTGGTATTAGTAAATATATGACTGGTGTATTTTTAGTTGTATTGCTGGCAGCGATTATTTTTGGCGGAGTAAAGAGAATTGCTGCTGTTTCTCAAACTCTAGTACCGTTTATGGCAATTGGTTATGTAATTGTTACATGTATCGTTTTAATTGCTAATATAACGGAAATCCCTAATATGTTCACACTTATTTTCTCAAGTGCATTTGGAATCGATGAAATGTTTGGCGGAATTGTTGGAGCAGCCATTGCATGGGGAGTGAAACGAGCTGTATTTTCAAATGTTGCTGGTGTTGGAGAAGCAACGTATAGCTCTGCAGCTGCTGAAGTATCACATCCTGCTAAACAAGGGTTAGTACAAGCATTTTCGGTTTACATCGATACAATTGTTGTATGTACAGCAACAGCTCTCATGGTTTTAATAACAGGGATGTACAATGTCATACCTGAAGGAAAGAGCGCCATTGTGAAAAATATGGGGAATGTTGAAGCAGGTCCAATTTACACACAACAAGCAGTTGAAACTGTTATGACAGGTTTTGGTCCATTATTTATTTCAATCGCAATCTTTTTCTTTGCATTCACAACTCTACTAGCATATTACTATATTGCCGAAACTACACTTACTTACTTGGATCATAAATTGAAATTTAAATGGTTAAAAACGATTTTGAAATTCGGATTTTTAATTATGGTTTACGTCGGTAGTGTGGAATCAGCTTCACTTTTATGGAATCTTGGAGATTTAGGGATAGGCAGTATGGCATGGCTGAATCTTTTAGCGATTTTATTGTTAAGTAAGACGGCATTAAAAGTATTAAAAGATTATGAAACGCAGAAAAAAGAAGGGAAAGATCCAATATTTGACCCTAAAAAAGTAGGGCTTGAAGGTGTTGTATTTAGGGAAGAAAAGTGTAAAGAAGGTGAAAATGAAATTTCTAGAAGAAAAGTACCAGTAGATGATAGTGTGAAATTGTAGCGTTATATATTTTTAAGGTTAAAAAAACTGAAAATTCTATCTTTTACGATAATATATCAACAACATGGTTTTATAAATGATGTATTACTTCATTACAAAGAAGGCATTGGAAAATTTTTAAAACCAATTCCAGAAATCACAGAAACATATCATGCATTTACACAAGCTTGTTTCCAGGAAGGTGCATTAACAAAACGCGAAAAACAGCTCATTGCGTTAGGGATTAGTTACTAAAAAATTAATCACGACAGAAACGATTTCAAATAATAAAAAGGAAATCTTATTTAAAACAACCTCTTTAGGAAAAGAACTGTTTTACTTACACCAGGCGTTGCATGATGCAAGTAATAGAGAAGTTATTCGATTTTTAAATAGATATAATCCAAATGAATTAAAGTTGGTTTCTCGTTTCCTAGAAGATACTTTAGAAGCATCGTGGGTAAGGGGCGAACTTAATAAAATAGAAGATAAAAATTTTGAGTAAAAGGAATTGTGCAGAAATTAATTTTAAAGGCCATTGTTTTAAATGGCCTTTTTGTTTTGATTAAAAAATGAGTTTTAAAGTTTTAACATACTAGGTCCTTTGAAAAATACGTTATGACAGTGATTGAATAAAAGAATGTAGCACATTGTTAAAATGATCAGCTTCTTCTAGAAATGGACAATGACAGCTGTTTTCGAAAATAACGAGTTGAGAGTTATTAATATGTGCGTGTAAATGTTCGCCCGCAGCAACTGGAATTAATTTTTCTTCTCTACCGAAACAAAGTAAAGTTGGTTTTGTAATTGCATTTAATTCTTTCCGATAATCAACAACAGATTGATCGAATAAAATCGCACTCGCAATAGATGCTGGAACCTTTGTTACCTCCTCAAGCATCCAAGTTGAATCTTCTGTAGAAAGGGGATTTTTAAACATGAGAGGGATAAAACCCTTTAGAAACTCAACTTGATTTGTTTGAACTTCTCTCATGAAATGAATAAGTGTTGGGAAATCAAAGGCACCAATAGGGAAATCGGGCCATTTAAAATCTGATGCTAATTCATCAACAATAACAGAACCTTTAATATTTTGTTCTCCAAATTGCTTTATATATTCCCATACAACAAATGCTCCCATTGACCAACCGACTAAGATAACATCTTTTAAAGATAAACTTTCTATAAAAGCATGCACATCATGGGCATAGTTTGTAATTGTATGTCCAGTTTCAATATGGGGAGAGCGCCCGTGACTTCGTAAGTCAATTGAAATCGCACGATATTTTTCACTGAAATAAGGGATTTGTTTATGAAAAAAACGGCTGCTCATCCAGACGCCGTGAATAAAAAGAATGGGCGTACCTTCTCCGCGCTCTTCGTAGTATAAGTTCACACCATTTTCAAGCTTGATAATAGGCATAACGGAAAGCCTCCTTTTAATAAATGGACTTTTTATGATTTTATTCTGCTTTTCATGTTTTTTTCCTCTTATATAGGAGAAGTAAGATGTTTTTTTGTTTAAAATAGGGCAGAACCTTTATTTTATTTATAAAAAATGTGTTTAAAATATTGTCATATTTGCTTCTTTAAGATATCCTTTTCATGAAGAGGTGGAAATCATGGAAAAAGTACTAGTTTTCGGGCATAAAAACCCAGACACAGATGCAATTTGTTCTGCAATTGCTTATGCAGAGCTGAAAAAAGAATTAGGAATGAATGCTGAGCCTGTACGTTTAGGTGAAATCAGCGGTGAAACTCAATTTGCGTTAGATCATTTTAAAGTAGAAGGACCGCGTTTTGTTGAAACAGTAGCAAACGAAGTGGACAACGTGATTTTAGTTGACCATAACGAACGTCAACAAAGTGCTAACGATATCGAATCTGTTCGTGTGTTAGAAGTTATCGATCATCACCGTATTGCTAACTTTGAGACAAGCGATCCTTTATACTACCGTTGCGAGCCAGTTGGTTGTACAGCTACAATCTTAAACAAAATGTACAAAGAAAACGGCGTTGCAATTCGTAAAGAAGTTGCAGGTTTAATGTTATCTGCAATTATCTCAGATTCTTTACTATTTAAATCTCCAACTTGCACAGACCAAGACGTAGCTGCAGCTCGTGAATTAGCGGAAATCGCTGGTGTTGACGCGGAAAGCTACGGCTTAGAAATGTTAAAAGCTGGTGCAGATTTAAGCGGTAAAACAATGGAGCAATTAATCTCTCTTGACGCAAAAGAATTCCAAATGGGCGATGCAAAAGTTGAAATCGCACAAGTAAACGCTGTTGATACAAACGACGTTCTTGTACACCAAGCGGAATTAGAAAAAGTAATCTCTGCAGTAGTAGAAGAAAAAGGTTTAGACCTATTCTTATTCGTTGTGACTGATATCTTAACTAACGATTCTGTTGGTCTTGCTATCGGTAAAGCGACACAAGTTGTTGAAAAAGCATACAACGTAACATTAGAAAACAATACAGCAACTTTAAAAGGTGTTGTATCTCGTAAAAAACAAATCGTTCCTGTATTAACAGAAACGTTCCAAACTCTATAAGAGAAGTTTTGGATGAAAAGGAAAGGACAAACAGATATGGTCTTACCCCCGTCAAGTGGACAGCTGTAAAAAAAGACTATGCAGCCATCGAGATTCGATATTCAATCGGAGCTC
>NZ_JAEHBX010000058.1:0-31716 GCF_016483395.1 Bacillus cereus group sp. N21 | reverse complement strand
TAGTAATCATTCAATTGATAATTCCGCTTGAGAACAAGATGAAGACTATCCGCATGCATCTTGCGGTTCCAACGTTTCTCCCGAACAATCGTTTGAAATGCAAAGTGTTTCGCCCGATTACATGTTTCGATTGTATGTGTTAATGCCTCTACCATTTCATATGGTAAATCTGTCTTATAGATCCGTTTCGAAAAATACGCTTTCTTCACCTGTTCTCACCTCATTTTATTTGATAAGATCATTATACACCGAAACAAACATATGTTCTACAAAAAAGAGACGTTTTTTTAAAAAGAAAAAACCGATTCATCTCCCACCTTCACTTCGTTTAGAGGAGGGGGGCTTCTCGGTTAAAATGATAAAAAATCGGACATACAATTCCACCTAGCGCCGTACAATTGTAATAGAGCTGGTCAAGCTTTTTCGTTTCATACATACAACTGCACCTATATTACTGATTAAAACAGAATAAATGGAGGCAAAATGATGGAGTTAGATTTTTTGACATCTATACTAATGATTGTCGGTATCGATGTTGTACTAGGCGGTGATAACGCAATTGTAATTGCGCTTGCAAGCCGAAACTTACCTGAATCTAAACGGAATAAAGCTATTTTTATTGGTACGGTCCTAGCAATCGTGCTGCGAATTCTCCTTACAATACTTGCTGTATACTTACTCGATATTCCCTTCTTACAACTTATTGGCGGCATCCTACTTACACTGATTGCCGTAAATTTACTAACCGACAATAATAATGACCTTTCTTCTATACAAGGAAAAACGACATTATTTCAAGCAATCCGTACAATTGTATTTGCCGATCTCGTTATGGGTTTTGATAATGTCCTTGCGATTGCTGGAGCGGCTCATGGGAATTTTACACTCGTAATTATCGGATTATTAATTTCTATCCCTATTATTATTTGGGGAAGCAAACTCATCTTACTATTTATGGAGCGGTTTCCTTTTCTCATTTATTGCGGAGGAGCAGTTCTTGCTTACACGGCTGGCAGAATGATCACCCATGAAGCGAGACTTGCGAACTTTTTCCAGCACAACCCGGCCTTTGCAACAAGTATACCCTTCCTCTTTATTTTCACAGTATTAACAATCGGGTTTATTGTTCAGCATATCAAATTAGGGAATGTAAAGTAAAACATGCATAACCCTTTCTTTTTTGGGTGGAAGAGAGCGTCCGGCCAAGCATAGTAGCGGTCAGGGCCTTTTTCCGCCCCATGCCACGTTAAAACAGAAGGAGAAAATGAGTGGAAAGCCCCTTTTATTTTCATAGCCGTGATTTGTATGTTAGGAAATCAAAATACATACAAATTGAAAAACGACATACAATCTTTCTTTTTTGGCGGGAGCGAGCAGGACCTCTTCCGCCCTATGCCTTGTAAAAATAAAAAAGAGAATGAGCGAGGAACTCCTTTTATTTTCATAACTTTAATTTATATGTCGGAAAATCAAAATGAAGTTATATATAAATAATACTCAGTAATGAATATATGTATGCGAAAACCTTCTACTGTAAGGTAGAAGGTTTTCATATACAAAACTTTTATTGTTAATTTACAAGACGCTGTGCCTCACGTAACTGAAATGTTCTTACTGTACGTGGTAAGAAACGACGAATTTCATCTTCGTTATAACCTACTTGAAGACGTTTTTCGTCAATCATAATAGGACGACGTAAAATGCCTGGGTAGTCACGAATCATCTTATATAAATCTTGAAGTGGTAAAGATTCTAAGTTAACGTTTAACTCTTGGAAAACTTTCGAACGAGTTGAAATAATCTCATCCGTTCCGCTTTCTGTCATGCGTAAAATTTCTTTAATTTCCTCAATCGTTAATGGATCTGAGAAAATATTACGTTCTGTATAGGGAATATGATTTTCCTCTAGCCATAATTTCGCCTTTCTACAAGACGTACAACTTGGAGAACTATATAGTGTTACCATACAAGACTCACTCTCCTTAAAGAGTACAGATTCTGTACTAATTACAGTTTGAATTTCTATTTCCCAGCAATTCTTCACTATGACTTGTCTTACAACAAAATGAAAAATTGCTTTCGATGTAAACAACAACTTATGAGCAAGCAACTTTTAATAAACAACAATTACTTTAAATAAGTAACTTCTATAATCATTATACAATAGATTCAGAAAGAAATACACAGTAAATTTCCTTATTAATAGGGAAAACACCATATGTCTTTAACTGTTGCTTAGGACCAGTAAAGCTGGCATAAATACTTGAAGACATAAGCCCTATATCCCATTCGTATACGTCTTTAGAACTATTTTTTTGATAGACTCTCTTTCATATAATGTACTTCACCACATGTTTCCGATAGCGCTTTATTACCTTTTTCTGATAAAACAATGGTGAAATGTAAGACTTACCGCTATGTAAAACAGCCACGAAAAAAAGAACGTTTGTTCTTGTTAATTTTATCAAACCTCATTATTATTGTCTAGACTATTTTTAAGTGAAATAATTATTTTCTAACTTTTCTTTCTTTTTGACTTTTTTTCTCATACAATAATGATACAGACAGGCAAAGGGGGAATTTTCATATGGTTGCTTTTTTTATTGATTTTGCAATTGTCGCTGCCCTCGTCATCGGAATTACAGCATTGATTGGTGTCATTACGAATGGCATCGGTGAAAAGCTATTTGGTGGGAAAGAGAAAATGAAATTTGTTGATAAAAGTGCGGAAGTACAATCTGGATGGAAGCAAGTTGGCGGCAAAGGGATTTATAAAAAACGAACATACTAAAAAGAAGCAGGAAATCCCCTGCTTCTTTTTAAATTATTTTCCGACAGATGCCCACTTGAAGCTTAAATCTCCGCCATAATTATGCTTATAAATATCTTTAACTGTTCCTCTTTGTAAATAAGCCGTGCTACGTTGATATACAGGAGCAATTGCTGCATCATCCATAAGGATTTTTTCTGCTTCAAGTAAACTATTCCAGCGCGCTTGTACATCGCTACCGTCAGTCTTCGCTTTCATAATAATTTCATCGTATTTCGGATTAGAGTATTTCATTTTATTTTGCGTGCCATCTGTTATAAACATATCAAGGTAAGTTACTGGATCTGGGAAGTCTGGAGTCCATAAAGCAAATGTCATTTCATAATCTCCACTTTCTTCAAGTTTAAGCTTTTGCGCAAATGGCTGCTGCTTAATTTTCAATGTAAAACCAGGTAAGTTCTTTTCTAACTCTCCTTTTAAGTACTCCCCTGTTCTCTTAGATAAATCTACATCTTCATTTAATAGCTCAATCTCAATCTTATCTTTTCCTAATTCTTTTTTACCAGCTTCCCAATATTTCTTCGCTTCTTTCGCGTTTGCTTTTACTAACTCCCCATTTTCAGCTCGGAAGTCTTTTTTATTTGGCCCTGTAATAAATTTGCTTGGAATTAATCCTGTTGCTTCAGTAGAGCCATTGTTTAAAATCGTCTCAACAAGTGGTTTACGTTCAAAGGCAAGAGAAATTGCTTTACGTATGTTTTTATTTGCTAAAGCTTCATTTTTCTGATTGAAACGAAGATAGGATACAGTAGCTTCATTTGCCGTTTTAAAATCTTTATCCCCTTTATATTTATCAACAAACTCAGATCTTAAGTTAGCACGGTCTATCGCTTTTGTATCATATAAGTTAATCGCTGTTGCCATGTCTTTTACAATATTAAAGTTCACTTCGTCTAGCTTCACTGTTTTATTGTCCCAGTATGATGGGTTTTTCTTAATTTGGAAACTTCTTTCATGCTTCCAGTCACTTAATACAAATGGTCCATTATATAATGTTGTGTTTGCCTCTAGACCAAACTTGTCCCCTTGCTCTTTCGCATACTTTTCATTTACAGGATAAAACAGTGGATAAATCATTAAGTTTTCAAAGTACGGAACTGGATGCTCTAATTCTACTTCTAATGTATAATCATCAATGGCCTTTACACCTAATTGATCTGGTGTCATTTCTTTTTTATTAATTTTCTGTGCGTTTTTAACATCAAACATAATATATGCTGATACTGCTGCTTTATCTGGATTAATTGCTCGTTGCCAAGCATATACAAAGTCCTTCGCTGTTACAGGATCTCCATTTGACCACTTCGCATCTTCGCGTAATTTAAAAGTATACTTTTTCCCGTCTGCTGATTTTTCACTTGATTTCGCTACACCTGGAACGAGTTTATCCCCTTTATCAAGGCGATATAGCCCTTCCATCGTATTATTCATCACTCGCGATGATACTGCATCAGCTGATAACGCTGTGTCCATCGTTGGAATTTCTTGTGTTTCAGTTAAATTTATAACTTGTTTCGCATTATTATTGCCGCTTTCCCCTTTTGCTTTCGCTTGCGACTCATCTTTTTGATAACTACATGCTCCTAAAACCATGCTCATCGCTAATGTCGACGCTACTAAAACTGGTACTTTTTTCTTCATCCTTCCATCCCCCTAAAAAAAATGTTAGCCCTTTCATTTTCAAACAGAAAGAAATATTTATATGTTCTAATAATTCATATTATACATATAAATATATTATTTGTATATTTGTTTTTCTATCTTATTAAAATTTTCTGTTACCATAGCATTTTCTGTAAACGTTTTATATTACTTATTTTCCTGCCTGAAATACTAAATATACCTGTTTTTATAATCATCTAAATTATCAGAGTATAATTAATTTTATATCACATAATATCTTTTGTATAATTATTCCCTTCTAATATGCACCATTTTGATCTTTCAACATATAAGTCACAGCTTTGAAAATAAAAGAAGATCTCCACTCCTTTTCTCCTTTTGTTTTTACGCGGCATGGGGCGAAAAAAGGGGATGATCGCTTCTACGCATGAGCGGACGCTCTCTCCCAACCAAAAAAAGGATTTTTATTGATTTTTCAATTTGTACTTATATATGTCCTATTTTTTCGAAATATATATTTATCATTTCAACCGAGAAGACCCCCTCCTCTAAATGAAGTGAAGGTGGGGGTAGTTCAATAACCAAGCTGCAAAATGAATGCAAGTGTTGCTGAAGTGTGTTAAGATACATTTTGTTTCAAAAAGGATATCGGTAAAGTGGGGGATGATATGACAGTGACTACGTCCAAAAAAGGGCAGGAAGAAAAATTAAATTTATTTTTCTTAACATGGCCCATTTTTTTAGAGGTTTTTCTTTTTATGTTAATGGGGATTGCTGATACTTTTATGCTAAGTGCACTATCAGATGACGCGGTATCAGGTGTTGGGGCAGCGAATCAATACCTTCATATCGCAATATTAGTACTAGAAGTAATAGGAAACGGGGCCGCAATTGTTGTTTCTCAATACCTTGGTTCTAAACGATATATGGAAGCATCAAAAATATCAGCTTTAGCGGTAACATTAAACTTAGGAGTCGGGCTCATCATAAGCGCCGGTTTTCTTTTATTTTCGAAAAATATGATGATGACGATGAATTTACAAGGTGACGTATTAACTTACGCACAAAATTATTTATCAATTGTTGGAGGAGCAATCTTTCTTCAAGCCATTATCAATTCACTGGCTGCCATTATTCGTGTTCATGGATTTACAAAACAAGCAATGTTGATTTCATTAGGAATGAACATTTTTCATATTGCTGGAAACTATGTACTTATTTTCGGGAAATTCGGTTTTCCAGAAATGGGCGTTCAAGGTGCTGCTATATCATCATCTTTCAGCCGTTTAATCGCACTCATTGTCTTCTTCTGGTTACTATACCGCGTCATGGAATATCGCGTGAAGTTGAACTACTACATTACCTTATCAAAAGAATATATCGGCAAGATTTTAAAGATTGGTATTCCATCGGCTTTTGAACAAGTTATGTACCAAGCATGTCAAATTGTCTTTTTATATTATGCGACATACTTAGGAGTAGAATCATTAGCTGCAAGACAGTATGCAACAAATATTTCAATGTTTACTTACTTATTCGCTATCGCCATCGGAATGGGAACAGCGATCATTGTTGGGCGTTTAATCGGTGGAAATGAGAAAGACGAAGCATATGTACGTGTATGGAAAAGTGTAAAGTGGGCCATTGGTGTTACGTTATGTATGGTCATTCTCGTCATAACATTTCGCACGCAGTTAATGGGGTTATTTACAGATAATCCTCATGTCATCGCTTTAGGCGCAACCGTTCTTTTATTAAGCATTCTACTAGAAACAGGCCGAACGATGAATATTGTCATCATTAATTCCTTGCGGGCTGCTGGTGATGCAAAATATCCAGTTTTAATTGGCGCATTCTCAATGGTATTAATGAGTTTACCACTTGGCTACTTTTTTGTATTTTATTTGCACATGGGACTGCCCGGCATTTGGTTAGCCATTGCGATTGATGAATGGACACGTGCCATCATTATGTTCTTCCGCTGGAAAAGCAGAGCATGGGAAAATTATGCCCTTGTTAAACCGGAGACTTCTGAAGAATCAGCTCCTGTTCAAGCTTAATATTAATGTTGATATTCAGAAAAAACAGGTTGGAGAAAGCCTTCTCCAACCTGTTTTTGTGCTGTTCTTTATCGGAACGCCAATATATTTTGAGGAACGGTCGATATATTTGGACTTGCGCCGATAAAATTTCATTTACTATTTTTCTATCCCCCCACTCTATTGCTGAAATCTCTACTCCAGCTTTTCCTTCTCTCCTTTTGTTTTCACTCGGCATGGGGCGAAAAAAGGACCTGACCGCTTCTATGCTTGGGCGAATCCTCTCTCCCATCCAATAAGAAAAGGTTTATATCAGTTTTCTTATTTGTATGTATATAAAAAAGAAGCGACCTCTCCAGCCGCTTCTTTTCTATTATTGATAGATTTCTTTATATTTCTTGTATTCTGCTTCTGAACAAAGAACAAAATGTCCAGGGCGAATTTCTCGCATAGTAGGCGTTTCATTACCATATTGATGCTGAGATGGATCATATACGATACGCTTACGATTGCGTTCATAATCCGGATCTGGAAGCGGAATTGCTGATAATAGTGATTTTGTATACGGATGAATTGGATTCTCGTATAGCTCATCACTGCTTGTTAATTCAACAATTTGTCCACGATACATAACACCAATGCGATCACTGATGTATTTTACCATCGATAAATCATGGGCAATGAATAAATATGTTAAGCCTTTTTCTCTTTGCAGTTGTTTCAGTAAGTTTACAACTTGCGCCTGAATGGATACGTCAAGTGCTGAAATTGGTTCATCCGCAATAATAAATTCCGGTTCTACCGCAAGTGCACGAGCAATTCCGATACGTTGACGTTGTCCACCAGAGAACTCATGCGGGAAACGATTGGCATGCTCTTTATTTAACCCAACTGTGTTCAATAATTCATGCACACGATCCATACGTTCTTTTTTGCTTTTTGCTAAACCGTGAATATCAATGCCTTCTGCAATAATATCCCCAACTGTCATACGAGGATTTAATGATGCGTATGGATCTTGGAAAATCATTTGCATTTTACGATTAAATTTCTTTAATTCTGCTCGTGATTTCTTACCATGTACATTTTCACCGTCGAACAGCACTTCTCCAGCAGTTGCATCATATAACCTGATAATCGTTCTTCCAGTTGTTGATTTTCCGCAACCAGATTCCCCTACAAGTCCAAATGTTTCACCGCGGTAAATATCAAATGAAATGTCGTTGACCGCTTTTACAACACCACCACTAACGTTGAAGTGCTGCTTTACATTTTTTACTTCAATTAATTTTTCACGTTGATTAGTCATGTTGTTCACCTGCTTTCATTTGAAGAATTCGTTTTTGAACGACTTCTGGCGGTTGTACTTCTGGTGCTTGCTCATGAAGTAACCATGTTGCCGCATAATGTGTATCACTAACTTTAAAGAATGGTGGTTCCATTTCAAAGTCAATTTTTAGTGCCTGTGGGTTACGTGGTGCAAATGCATCCCCTTTTGGCGGTTTTAATAAATCTGGAGGTGTTCCAGGAATTGCATATAACTCTGCTTCTGAGCCATCTAAACTTGGCATAGATGCGATTAATCCCCATGTATACGGGTGTTTTGGGTTGTAGAAAATTTCATCAACCGTACCAATTTCAACGACTTTACCTGCATACATAACAGCAACTCTGTCCGCAACGTTCGCTACTACACCTAAATCATGCGTAATGAAAATAATCGCCGCTTCTGTTTTCTGTTGAATGTCCTTCATAAGCTCTAAAATTTGTGCTTGAATTGTAACGTCAAGTGCTGTTGTCGGCTCATCCGCAATCAATAGTTTCGGATTACAAGCTAATGCCATCGCAATAACAACACGCTGTCTCATACCACCAGAGAATTGGTGTGGGTATTGCTTTAAACGCGCTTCTGGATTTGGAATTCCAACAAGATCAAGCAGTTCTAACGCAACTTTACGCGCATCCGCTTTGCTCATCCCTTGGTGTTTAATAAGACCTTCCATAATTTGATTACCGATTGTCATCGTTGGATTTAGTGATGTCATCGGATCTTGGAAAATCATTGCAATCTCTTTCCCGCGTACTTGCTGCATTTCTTTTTCCGTTAATTTTGTTAAGTCACGACCATCAAAGACAATTTCTCCATTTTTAATACGTCCTGGAGGATTTGGGATTAATCCCATTAGCGCTTTCGAAGTAACTGATTTCCCAGAACCAGATTCTCCTACAATCGCTAATGTTTCTCCCTTTTTCAAATCAAATGTAACTCCGCGAACAGCTTGTACTTCACCAGCATGTGTATCAAAGGAGACTTGTAAATCTTTTACCTCTAACAATGTTTTCATTTTCACTTCTCCTCCCTCGTTTACTTACGCATTTTTGGATCTAACGCATCGCGTAATCCATCTGCCATTAAGTTAAATGCTAAAATTAACATACTGATGACAACCGCAGGGATGAACATCATATGTGGATATGTTTGAATTGACTTATATCCATCATTTACAAGAGAACCAAGTGATGCAGTTGGCGGCTGAATACCAAGACCAATGAAGCTTAAGAATGCTTCACCAAACACCGCTGTAGGAATTGTAAACATTGTCATAACGATAATTGGTCCCATTACGTTCGGAATTAAATGCTTCACAATTAATTGTGTGTTTGTTGCACCTAATGTACGAGATGCTAATACATACTCTTGGTTTTTTAATTTTAATACTTGTCCACGTACAATCCGCGACATTCCAATCCAACCTGTAATTGCCATCGCGAATGTAATTGATAAAATACCTGGATCCATAATAATTACCATTAAGATTACAATGATTAAATATGGAATACCGTTAATAATTTCCATAACACGTTGCATAATGTTATCCACTCGTCCACCATAGAACGCTGAAATACCTCCGTATGCAACCCCAATTACTAGGTCAATTGCCGCTGCTAAAAGAGCGATATATAATGATACGCGTGTTCCTTCCCATGTTCTTGTCCAAAGGTCACGTCCAAGATCATCTGTACCGAACCAGAAATACTCTTTAATATCACGTTTCTCATATTGATCAACACCATATTGATCTGTACCATCAAATGGTAACCAATGAATATTTTCTATCACTGGAATTTTCGGCGGCATTTTTGCACGTCCTAAATCTTGGTCTTTATAGGAATGTTTACTTACCATCGGTCCAAAAATTGCTAAAAGCGCAATGATGACAAGCAATACAAAACCAAACATTGCTCCTTTATGTTTAAACAAACGTCTTCTTACATCTTGCCAAAACGTTAAGCTTGGTCGGGCAATGACTTCATTATCAACATTGCTTTGATTGGCTGGTTGAAATAAATCTGGAGATAATTTTTGTACGTCTTTCATCATTTTTTCCCTCCCGCTAAACGAATACGAGGATCAATTATTCCGTATAAAATATCAACAATGAAAATTACTAAAATAAAGATTGCACTATAGAAAATTGTCGTTCCCATAATAACCGTATAATCATTCAATTGAATCGATTTAACGAATTGCTCCCCAAGTCCAGGTACAGCATAGATTTGCTCAATAACAAGCGTCCCTGTAATTAATCCCGCAACCATTGGTCCTAAAATTGTAACAACCGGAATCAATGCATTACGAAGTGCATGTTTTATAATAATGACACCTTGACTAATTCCTTTTGCTTTTGCTGTTAAAATATAATCTGCTTGCATTACTTCGATTAACTCCGCACGAGCGAAACGTGCAATTGTCGCAGTAACTGCCATCGATAAAGCAACCGTTGGCATGACTGTAAATTCAGGACCTTTCCAGAATGCAACTGGGAACCAACCAAGTTTTACCCCTACAAAATATTGTAGTAACGCTGCGAATACGAAGGATGGTACCGACATTCCGAGTACAGAAATAATGGTTGCCCCGTAATCCACCCATGTATTATTACGAAGTGCTGCGATAATCCCTAAAATTAGACCTATAAATGTTCCTAATACGATCGCCTGGAAACCAAGCTGTGCTGATGGTCCAATACGATCAACAATCATATCCGTTACAGGACGGTTATCGTACTGAAATGATACTCCTAAATCACCTTTTACTAAGTTCCCTAAGTAGCGCGCATATTGCACTGGCACCGGATCATTCAAACCATATTTTTCTAAAATGATTTCTTTCTGCGCCGGAGATAATTTCTCTTGGTTTTTAAGCGGAGAACCCGGCAGTAATTTCATTAAAAAGAATGTCAGCGTAGTGATTAAAAATAACGTCAAAGCCATGTACACGAAACGTTTTAATGCATAACGTCCCATAATCAAGCACCTCCCCATTTTTCTCAAAAGCAATAAGATAGTTTGAAATATTCTTACTTTTATTTTTTAAAATAAGAGCATATGCCCATCATAGGCATATACCCTTATTCATGATGGAAACCATTTTTATTTTTTGACTTCAACCCATTTGTAGCTAAATTCGCCACCATATTTATGTTCTAGCAACCCTGTAATAGAGCTGCGTTGTAAATATGCTTTTCCTGGTTGATATACTGGAGCAATTGCTGCATCATCCAACAATTGTTTTTCAGCTTTCAACAGTGCATCCCAACGAGATTGTACATCTGTCTCTACTTTTGCCTTCTTAATTAATTCGTCATATGCTGGATTTGCATAGTTGACTTTGTTTTGCGGATTTCCTGTTGTATACATATCTAGGAATGCCATCGGATCCATATAATCTGGGGCCCATCCTGCATACGACATTGCATATTCTCCACTTGCTTCAAGTTTTAATTTTTGTGCAAATGGCTGCATTTTCATTGAAATTGTTAAGCCTGGTAAATTCTTTTCAAATTGCCCTTTTAAATACTCACCGATTTTCTTAGCATCATCTGTATCAAAGTTCAGCAACTCTAAATCTACTTTATCAACACCAAGTTCTTTTTTACCAGCTTCCCAATATTTTTGAGCCTCTTTTATATCTTCTTTGATCAGATTTCCATTTTCTTCACGGAAGTCTTTTCCATTTGGTCCTTTCGCTAAACCTTTCGGAACAAAACCGTACATCCCCTGTGAACCATCGTTTAAAATAACTTTCCCGATATTTTCACGTTCAAAGGCCATTGATATTGCTTTACGGATGTTCTTATTCGCTAAGAACTTGTTCTTTTCGTTTAAACGAATAAACTGTGTAGAAGGTTTCTTAATTGTCTTGAAATCAGAATCTTTTTTGTATTTATCTACAAATTCTGATGTCAATACGACACGATCAATTGCATTTGTTTCATATAAATTTATTGCAGTTGAACAATCCTTTAGAATATTGAAGTTTACTTCTTCCAGCTTCACTACTTTATTGTCCCAGTACGTCTCATTTTTCTTAAGCTGGAAACTTTGTTCATGTTTCCACTCATTTAAGACGAACGGACCGTTATAGAGCGTCGTATTAGATTCTAATCCAAATTTATCCCCTTGTTCTTTTACGAACTTTTCATTTAATGGATAGAATGTTGGATATACCGTTAAGCTAACAAAGTAAGGAACAGGGTTGTCTAATTCCACTTCTAGTGTGTGATCATCAATTGCTTTTACGCCAAGTTCTTCAACTGGCAACTCTTTTTTATTAATTTTTTCTGCATTCTTTACATCGAATAATATGTAAGCAAATTTTGCACCTGTATTTGAATCGACAGCTCGTCTCCAAGAATATACAAAGTCTTTAGCTGTTACAGGTTCCCCATTAGACCACTTCGCATCATCACGTAATTTAAATACGTACTTCTTACCATCTTCCGTTTTCTCATAAGACTTTGCCACACCTGGAACGAGTTTATCGTCTTTTCCAAGGCGATATAATCCTTCCATTGTGTTATTCATTATGTTAGAAGATGCCGCATCTGTTGATAATGTTGTATCCATTGTCGGAATTTCAGCAGCTTCAGGTAAATTTAGTACTTGTTTGCCTGAAGCACTGCCTTCTTTCGTACTCGCTTTCGTATCTTCTTGCTGATAACTACAAGCACCAAGCATACTGACCGTCAATGTCGATGCAAGTATTAGTGGTATCTTTTTCTTCATATTGTACTACCTCCCCTAATTGCACCTCCTGTACCCCCACTTACTAAAAAGCAGAATTGAAAGAATAATCTCCAAGTTTCTACAATTTTCATTATACATATAATGTGACGATTGTGAATATAGTTTTTTGTTTTTTTGTTAAAATTTTTAATAAAATGTTTATTTTTTTTATTTTTTGTAAATTAGGTGCTTAACATTGCTCCCATCATATTGAAAGAAAATGCAAAATTGCGTATAATTTTCAAATAATTATCCCTAGTACTCATTATAACTTTTATAGTATAATAATTCTAGTAATATTTTGACGGAGGGGAACATTTTGAATAGACTTTATTCTCACACTTGTATATTAATATTGTTAGCAATAATCGTTTCTAGCATTGGTGCATTCCTATTTTCAGCTCAATTTTTGTTGAATTTTGTCAATATCATGTTTTACATTGCATTATTTTTTATTATTTTAGGAGGTTTTTTATTTCTATTTCAAAGTGGATTTTTCAATATAACAATGTACGCTTTCCAAAAAGTATTTGGAACAAATAAAAAGGTAGAATCTTTAATTGAAGAAGAAGAATCAGCAATAGATAAAAAAGAAAGAATATATAAAACGTATTCTTTCACATGGACATACCCCATCTGCATTACAGGTGTTCTTTTAGGCCTCATCTCTACGATCATTAGCTTTACTATTTTGATGTAGTTTGCAAACGTTTTTCCATATGATATAATTACTTGCAAAACATGTTGTTATAAAAAGCTCCAGTGGCTCGCTCAGAATGCGAGGGGGATGGAGCTCCTAACGTAGAGGCGCTTTTTGCCTCGCTGGAAGGCGCGAAGTCACCGAGTATTCTTGCCACTGGAGCTGGATTACTCAAAAAGCGTAAGTGGCTCGCTCAGCTGTTAAAAACAGAGCTATATTATAATAAATTCATATGCATGCGATGAGAAAGAAGAGTACATATTGCAGCAATTTCAGAGAGCTTGTGGTTGGTGAGAACAAGTAATTGTACAGTATGGAATGGGCTTTTGAGCACCAAACCGAAACAACTTAGGAGTAGGCTTTGGCGTTATATCCAGGCGTTATAATGGATAAAAGAGATTTCACTATTTGTGAAATAATTAGGGTGGTACCGCGGTCCATTCGTCCCTAGATCATTTGGGATGAATGGGCTTTTTTGTATTTAAAAGCGGAAGCGGCTCGCTTAGAATGTGAGGGGGATGGAGCTCCTGATGTAGAGGCGTTTTTTGCCTCGCAGGAAGGCGCGAAACCACCGATCATTCTTGCCGCTGGAGCTGGATTATATAAAAGGCGGAAGCGGCTTGCTTAGAATGTGAGGGGGATGGAGCTCCTGACGTAGAGGCGTTTTTTGCCTCGCAGGAAGGCGCGAAGCCACCGATCATTCTTGCCGCTGGAGCTGGATTATATAAAAAGCGGAAGCGGCTCGCATTGACCTACTTCCCCCACTCTTCAACAATACATACAAATTTCAAGGAGGCATTATTATGTCAGTTATTTTTTCTGGTATTCAGCCAAGCGGAACAATTACGCTTGGAAACTATTTAGGAGCAATGAAACAATTTACAGAATTACAAAACGAACATGATTGTTATTTCTGCATTGTAAACCAGCATGCGATTACAGTTCCTCAAGATTCTGTACAACTTCGTAAAAACATCCGCAGCCTTGCTGCGCTATATGTAGCTTGTGGTATTGATCCTGAAAAATCTACTTTATTTGTACAATCAGAGGTACCTGCGCACGCTCAACTCGGATGGATTATGCAATCTATCGCATATGTTGGAGAATTAGAACGTATGACGCAATATAAAGATAAATCATCTGGTAGAGAATCTGTTCCAGCTGGATTACTTACGTATCCACCATTAATGGCAGCTGACATCTTACTTTACAACACTGAGATTGTGCCAGTTGGCGACGATCAAAAACAACATATGGAGTTAACTCGCGATTTAGCAGAGCGTTTCAATAAACGTTTCCGTGAAATTTTCACAATTCCAGAGATTCGCATTCCAAAAGTAGGCGCTCGTGTTATGTCATTAACAGAACCTACGAAAAAAATGAGCAAATCTGATCCAAATCCAAAATCAATGATTAGTATGCTTGATGAGCCAAAAACAATCGAAAAGAAAATTAAAAGTGCAGTAACTGATTCTGACGGTATCGTAAAATACGACAAAGAAAACAAACCTGGTATTTCCAACTTATTAACAATCTACTCTTCATTCTCAGGTAAAACAATTGAAGAACTAGAAGCTTACTATGAAGGAAAAGGATACGGCGACTTTAAAGGTGATTTAGCACAAGTAGTCGTAGAAGCAATTCGTCCAATTCAAGAAAAATATAACGAACTAATTAACTCCCCTGAATTAGATGAAATTCTTGACAAAGGTGCTGAAAAAGCAAACCGCGTTGCAATGAAACAACTACGTAAAGTTGAAAATGCAATGGGATTAAGCAGAAAACGTAGGTAATGAAAAAAGCGGAGGTGGATCATTCAGCTCTGACGGTCTAAGTTTTTTTCGCATAGAAGGCGTTCTTTGCCTTCTTATGCGGAAGGTTCTTAGACACGAAGAGCTTGCCACCGGAGCTGGATCAAATTAAAAAACCGCCAATTTGGCGGTTTTTTAATTTACCTTTTGTTCATTTTCCATTTCCCATAACTTTTCAAAGAATGGTTGCCCTTTTACAAGGCGTTCACATAGCTGTTCATGCTTTTTTGACCAACCATATTTCGCTTCCTCATAAAGGCGCTCCCAGACGTCTTCAAATTTCATATGTTGAACAGTCCCATATGCAGATGGATCCCATTCTGTATACCAATAGCGAATTTCAGCTGGATTTTTCGTTGTATGTAGTTGATCTAGCGCCATAAAAAGCAATTGTTTTAATTGTCGTTCTTTACGAGTTAAGCCATTCATAATATATGGCGATGGTGATAAAATATGATGCTCTTTTTGTGATTCTTCCACTTGAAACTCATACTTTTCTGCTTGGACATTTTCCACCATCTCATATACCATCTGCTCTTGACGAGGAATAAGCCTACTTTTTCGAATCGGTACATTGTACCCAATTGAATCCACTGCAATAATTCCTTTTCCATCTGTAACAACAAAACAATACTCTTGTTGCAAACGCTCATGATTTTTACGAATATACGCCTTATGATGTACGTCTTCCAATAGTTTTTGCGGAAGTTCCAATAATTCGTTCTCGATGTAATGATATAATGTAGAATCTACTTTTAATAATGGCACTTGATCTAATAATTCGATCGTATCATCCTTCCGCCATTCGTAAAAATGACAAACGTTATACCCATTTTCTTCACCTTCAAACCAATTTACCCACACATCATGTAGATATAACATTTTCTACCCCTCACTTCACTACTGTTTGTACATCTCATTATGTTCATTTTTTGTGAAATTTATTCCATCCAAGGGAATATATTCTACTTATTATTTCTTCACTACTTCTCACTTCCATTTTCATCATGCAAAAAAACTTGGCAGCGCCAAGTTTTTTATATTTATCACCTATTAAGAGGTAAAAGTATTTGCTTTATTTAATATACATATGGCATCCATAGACAATAAAGAAAGCGTGTTATCTTTCTCAAATTCCACACAATCTTTTACAATATGAAATCCAACGCCATATCCAAGCATCTTCGGGTACATTTGCATTCCATTTAGTAAGCAGTCATGCTCCCTTGTTCCTCTCTTCATATCCTGTTTCTTTTTTACAACCTTCTCCCAATAATGAACCGCTTCCTCTTTTGTATAGTACGATGTCCACGGTGCATAACTCTTTTCTGAGTGCCTTTCATACACCGCTTGCTCTGCAAGCCCTTCCATTATCATTGTATCAAGTAATGTATAATCCTTTTCTTTCTTTTCAATTTGATGTAACCGACATATGTGATGATATTCATGGGTAAGCAATGCTTTTAATTCCTTCACTGTATTCCGTCCACAGACAAACAGGAAAATCACATGACGCATTGTTAAGCCAGCTTTTCCGTTATATTCCGCTTGTACCGTGCGATTATATGAATCTGATAACAAAATAAAGATAGGGACATCTGGCCCTTGTAACCAGTGCTTTAGTTCCTCATACTCCTCAGAAAGCTCTTTCCAAATCTGCTTTTCCTCTAGCTGCTCAATTTCTTTTTGTCCTTCCATCACTGGACGATACATACCTTTAGAAATTAAAAAACGGTACAACCTCTCCTTTGGCAATGGAATGTATTTTGTAAACTTCTCACAAAGCTTTTCTGGACGCCCATAATAAAGGTGCAGCCAATCTGCCGTTTGAATAACCCCCATCTTCACTCCTCCCTTTTCTTCTATATATATGCAAGAAAAGGAGCGAACGCGAAGTGATAAAATGAAACTTTTGATTGGCTTTGATTTGTTTCTAATTGCACAGCTCCATCTTTCCTGCATGTGCTTGCTGAAGGAAATTTCTGTTGGAGCACTGTTAAACTGAGGGGAAAAGGCGGGTATAAGAATTATAATTTGGTTTTTGTTCATACAAACAGGCCCCTCAAAAAAGAGCCTGTTTGTCGACAATCTAACATTTAATCCTTGTCAAAATGAGAGTACGGGAGTAACCCTTCTAAAAAAATTTGGAAATCGGCCGCTAAGAACGTAATGATTGGATCTTGATAATTTTCTACATTCACATGAATTACTCTTGGTTCGCCTTGTTTTCCGCACTCGCTATAGTCTAGCAAAACAGCATCGTGTCCAGCTGTAGGCGATTCTCCTACATATATACAAGAAGATGGATATTCAAATTCCCCTATCATGTAAATTCCCTCCGTATCAATCCCATGCTCTCCACCAATGCCATAGAACCCCGCTACGTAAATATGATCCTCAGCCCAAGAGGTAGGTACGGTAGTAGAAAAACAATTCTGTACAGGTGTACCACCGTTTTGCGATTTGATTAAGCGAATATAGGAATCTGGTAATTTATAACCTAATTTTTCTTCTGCAATCCGAATCATTTCATCTGTAACTGGATTTGGGTTTACGAACTCGTCAGAGTCCTCCCAAAAGGTATGCAATGTGTTCACCATATGAGTTTCACTTCCTTTTCATCGTGTGCTTTTTCTTTATACCCCAACCTGATATCTAAAAGGAGCATCATGTTTTTTACATTTTTGTAAACTTTAGAATGACTTCTGTTATATGTAACATAGGTATCTTGTTGTTTCCTTCCATCATACCGTTCATTATAAAAAAAGAGAAGAATAAGATAAATGAAAAAAGCCGATCGATTCTACACATGATCGGACGCTCTCTTCCATCCAAAAAAGGGTGTTTTAAGAAGTAGCTCTCCTTTGCTACTTCCCAAAACACCCTCTTACTACATTATTTATAAGCTTTAAATACTAACACTGCGTTATGACCACCGAACCCTAATGAGTTACTTAAAACAGTGCGTACTTCTTGATGTCTCGCTTTGTTTGGTACGTAATCTAAATCACATTCTGGATCTGGTGTTTCATAGTTAATTGTTGGCGGAATCACTCCATCTGTAATAGATTTAACAGAGAAAATCGCCTCAACAGCGCCAGCTGCTCCTAATAAATGACCAGTCATTGATTTTGTAGAGCTAATCGCTACTTTATATGCATGTTCACCAAATGCTTCTTTAATTGCCATCGTTTCGTATTTCTCATTCGCATCTGTACTTGTACCATGCGCATTAATATAATCGATATCCTCAGGCTGAAGACCGGCATCTGCTAATGCTTGACGTATCGCACGAACACCGCCCTCACCGCCAGGAGCAGGCATTGTAATATGGAACGCATCACCTGTTGCACCATATCCGACAAGTTCAGCATAAATACGTGCACCTCGTGCTAACGCATGCTCCAACTCTTCTAGTATAAGAATACCAGCTCCTTCTCCCATTACAAATCCACTACGATTTTTATCAAATGGACGACAAGCAGTTGCTGGATCCTCATTAAATGTTAATGCTTTCGCTGAACTAAATCCTGCAAATGCCATACTTGTTAACGGCGCCTCTGCACCGCCTGTAATCATTGCATCTGCATCACCGCGCTGAATGACTTTAAATGCGTCACCAATTGAGTTTGCCCCAGATGCACAAGCTGTCACAGAACAAGTATTAATTCCTTTTGCACCTGTAGCAATTGAGACTTGACCCGCAGCCATATCAGGAATCATCATTGGTATCAAAAATGGACTTACACGGCGCGGGCCTTTTTCCGTAAAGATTTTAAATTGCTCTTCATACGTTTCCATGCCACCAATACCAGAACCTATCCATACACCAATACGCGGTGCATTTTCTTCTGTAATGTCCAACTTTGCATCTTCAACTGCCATTTTCGCTGCTGCTACCGCATATTGTGTGAAGCGATCCATACGGCGCGCTTCTTTTTTCTCAATATATTTTTCAGCTTCAAAGTCGTTAATTTCTGCTGCTACTTTTGCTGGAAATTGTTCCGGATCTAAGCGTGTAAGCCGTCCGATTCCAGATACACCATTTTTAATGTTTTCCCAAGCTGTTTCTACATCTGTTCCGATCGGCGTAACAGCTCCTAGTCCTGTAATTACGACACGCTTCTTTTCCATACAAAATACACTCCTTTTTTTCTCTCAGTCCTTATTTGCCCCAACGAAGAGCGACTGCTCCCCATGTTAATCCGCCACCAAAGCCGACTAATATAATTAAATCACCGTCTTGAATACGTCCATTTTGCAATTCCTCTACCATCGCAATTGGAATTGAAGAAGCTGACGTATTCCCAAACTTTTCAATTGTTGTACTCATTTTTTCTTGTGGCAAACCTAATCGTTCCCTTGCCGATTCCATAATACGAATATTTGCTTGATGCGGAACTAAAAAGTCCACATCTTCTTTCGTAAGACCTGCTTTTTCTACAACACGAAGACAAGAATCACCAAGTTGACGAACAGCGAATTTAAAGACTTCTCTGCCATTCATCATAACATATTCATCTTGATAAAGGTGCTTGCCACCACTTCCATCTGCGCCTAATTCAAATGAAAGGATACCCTTTCCTTCTGAAACAGCTCCCATTACAACAGCACCTGCTCCGTCTCCAAATAACACTGCCGTATTGCGGTCGTTCCAATCTACAATTTTAGATAATTTATCACTACCAACTACTAATACGTTTTTATAAGTTCCAGTTTGAATAAATTGCTGCGCTGTAATCATTCCGTACATAAAGCCCGCACATGCTGCACCTAAATCCATTGCTGCTGCATGTTTCGCACCAATTTGTTCTTGAATTACACAAGCAACGGCTGGAAAAGAGCGATCTGGCGTTACTGTTGCAACTAAAATAAGGTCAATTTCTTCTCCACTAATCCCTGCATTTTCAATAGCTTTCTTGGCAGCTTCTACCGCCATATATGAAGTATCTATTGTATCATCGGCAATGCGTCTCTCTGCAATTCCCGTTCTCGTACGAATCCACTCATCAGATGTATCCATGATTTTCTCTAAGTCGTGATTTGTGACTACTTTTTCTGGCACATATCTTCCGATCCCTAAAATGCCTACGTTCACATCGCAGCCCTCCGTTTTATATCAATTATTATGACTTGGTACTAATTCTAAAACATAAATGTTTATTTGTCTAGAATATATTTCTAAGTAAAAAAATAAAGCCGACATATTGTCGACCTTATCTCATAGTAGAACCAAAAGCAAACTACCTATATATCCCGCTCTTTTCCAATTGAACTCCCCCCTCCTTCACTTTGCTTAGAAGAGGGAGTCTTCTCGGTTAAAATGATAAAAATACTTCCGTATCTGCTTTTACTTGGCGTGGGGCAGAAAAAGGCTCTGACCGTTTCTATGCATGGCTAGATGCTCTCTTCCTCCAAAAAAAAGGGTTTTTATGTCTAGTTCACTTTATTTTCCCGCTTTTCCAAGCTCATATGCTTCGTTCATTACTTTCATTAACAACTCTAGTACTGGCTGCGCTTTTTCCATATCAAGTGCAATCCCATTATCATCCAAAATGGCCTTTGCTTCCGGCAGGTGTTTCATAGCGATTTGTAAAAACTGCATATTTTTTTCGTTCATATTTCTTCATCCTTTCCATAAAAGGAGTAATAATCTCCTCATTTCTACATTAGTTTAACATGTGTTTTGTCCTTCGTATAACTCTTTATATCGTTTTAAATGTGTCAGTTGTTTATTTAAACCGAATTCTAACGGCGTGTTTTTCACAATACAAATACTCTTTATCTCTTCTCTTTTCACTTCTTTAACAGTTTTTTTCACTTTATGCTCAGCATTTAAAAGGATAATTCCTTTTTCCCATAGATTTTCTTTACCACTGATCATATTATATACACCTAAATTTTCTATGGTTTTACCTTTTTCCCATAAATATTCACACACATCTTCTACATAAAGAAGGTCCGCTCCATTTTCATTTTGAAGAAGCTCATATTCCTTTTCCATAAGTTCAGAAAGAATAAGCCTGTGGTACGTCATAAAGGAAGGCTGCCATGGGCCATATAAAGTTGGAACACGAAGTATACTATAACGAATATTCCCCTTCTCCACTTCTTCCTCTACTTTCATAAATAATCGTTTATTTTCAGATTGATCTTGCACATTTGCTATTTCAATAGAAGAAAGTACATTTAGCTTCACTTGTTTTCTTTCGCACATATGAATGACACGCTTTAAATATTGTAAAATGATTCGTTCATTTCGAAATCCGCTTTGCCTGTTCGGTTCACATAAACAAAAGTAAGCCGCATCAAATTGATCGGTTTCTACTGTCTTCCATCCGCTCTCATCTCTTATAGACGAATACATAAACAAATCATTCCGCCCAATTAAAAATAACTTTTCTTCACTTACTTTTGACATACTTTCCAGATCAGCAAAATCAAGGCCATATACTTCTACTTCTTCCGCAAGCATTTTATTTACGAGATGATAGCCTACAAACGAAAGTGCCCCTATAATTAGTACGCGCTTCATGTCACCAACCCTTTCTCCCTCTAAACAAATAGCTCCTCATTTATGTATATTGGAGCTTCATAAATCTTCTTCATATTTTTTAAAGAAATGACATGTATGTTGAACCATCTTATATTTTACCTGTTGCAAATGAAACGATAGTAAGGTCTCACAATTTTTATTTATCCGCTTTTTTTCATATTCACGTAACAATTGCTTGCGCGCTTTTTGTTCTTGTGTGGATACAAATATTTTTACAGGCACACAAGAAGGTAAATAAGAAAAAGACTTCTTAGCAATTTCCGCTTCTAACTGAGCTTCCTTCACATCATACGCAAGCAATAACTCTCTCACTAACCTTTTATAGAAAAATTTATGCTCTTTTTCAAATTCCACATGTGCAGGCAAATCTAGGCATGGAGTAAGCATCACTACAGATCGAATACATTCTGGGTATCGATTCATCATTTCAAGAGCCACAAGAGCCCCCATTCCATCTGCAATGATATGAATTTGTTCGTTTAGTGTTTCTTTTTTCATAACAACATGATACAAACGCTTCGCTAAACGAACCGATTGATCATTCCCCCAATGTCTCCCGTATAAATTAGATGAAAAAACAGTATATCCATTTTCTATCAACCCATTTAAAAAATGAGCGCGCCCCGCATGCTGCGTCCATAAACTTGTACCATTCTCAATAAAATAATTGTAATCACCAAGAAGCATGACACCAAATCCATTGGGCTTCTCTGGCAAATAAATCACACATGGTTCTTGTTCTAAGTAAAAAAAACGTTCCGTAACACTCATCATTCTCCCGCCTTATTTTCTAAACATAAAAACTACTCCTTTATAATGTATGAAAGGAATACAATTTTGCTTTGAAAAATCTACAAATATTTTTTCTATATTCTTTTTTCAATTGTGTTACAATAAGGACAGATTGAACGAATAGGGGTGTGAAAAGATGCGTGTAATTTGGGCCTTTATTTGGTCGTTTATGCTTGTACATATGATGAGCTACGTAATTAGCTCTATGACTGGCGGTGTATACGATTTCGCGCTAGCGTCTAAATTCTCAATTGTTCTTGCTGTACTTGTAATGGCGATTGCAGCAGCAATTCCAAACGAACCAGTAGAACAACACTAATAAAGAAAGAGCCCGGATTCAACCTCCGGACTCTTTTTTTATTGGACATGAACAACTAGTTCGTTATTTTCCACATCAACAACTACATGACTATTATCAGTAATTGTTCCCGCAATCAATTCACGTGCTAACTTTGTTTCAACTTGACGCTGTACATATCGTTTTAATGGACGCGCTCCATACATCGGATCGAACCCAGATTCCACAACAAACTCTTTTGCTACTTCTGTTAATTCCACTGTAATATGACGATCTATTAAACGCCCTTGTAACTCTTTTACAATTTTATCAACGATTCCTTTGATCTCATTTGTTGTAAGTGGTTTAAATAAAATAATTTCATCCACACGATTTAAAAACTCTGGGCGAAAATGTCCTCTAAGCTGCCCCATAACAAGATCTCTTGCTTCCTCTTTAATTGTACCATCTTCTTGTAGCCCTTCTAATAAATGCCCTGAACCAATATTTGATGTCATAATAATCACTGTATTTTTGAAATCCACTGTTCGTCCTTGTGAATCCGTAATACGCCCATCATCTAACATTTGTAATAAAATGTTGAATACTTCTGGATGTGCTTTTTCAATTTCATCTAATAAAATAACGGAATATGGTTTACGGCGTACGGCTTCTGTTAATTGTCCACCTTCCTCATATCCTACATATCCAGGAGGAGCTCCAATCAAGCGAGACACAGCATGTTTCTCCATATACTCGGACATATCAATGCGAATGATTTGCTCTTCACTATCAAATAAAGATTGTGCTAATGTTTTCGCAAGTTCTGTTTTCCCAACGCCTGTTGGTCCTAAGAAAATGAATGAACCGATTGGACGATTTGGATCTTTAATACCAGCGCGAGCACGAAGAACTGCATCCGCCACAAGACTAACTGCTTCCTCTTGCCCAATAACACGTTCTGATAAAATTTGCTCTAAACGTAGCAGTTTTTCACGTTCACCTTCTACAAGTTTTGCAACTGGTATGCCAGTCCAACGTGAAACGATATTTGCAATTTCTTCTTCACTTACTTCTTCACGAAGCAAACGGTTCTCTTGTTCGTTATGCGCTCCCGTTTCTTCCGCTTCTCTTAATTCTTTTTCCACTGCTGGAATTTTACCATGACGAAGCTCTGCTGCTTTATTTAAGTCGTAATTCCCTTCTGCTTCTTCTAATTCACGACGTAAACGTTCAAGGTGTTCCCTTAAGTCACGAACTTTATGGATTTCTTCTTTTTCTTTTTGCCATTGCGCTCGCATTCCATTTGCAACTTCTTTTAAATCAGATAGTTCACGTTGCAATGTTTTTAGTCGCTCTTGACTACCACGATCCGTTTCTTTTCCTAAAGCAGCTTCTTCAATTTCCAGCTGCATAATGCGGCGCGTTACTTCATCCAATTCTGTTGGCATAGAATCAATTTCTGTTCGAATTGTTGCGCACGCTTCATCAACAAGGTCAATCGCTTTATCTGGTAAAAAGCGATCAGATATATATCGATCAGACAATACAGACGCCGCTACAATCGCACGGTCATGAATATTTACACCATGATAAATTTCAAAGCGCTCTTTTAAACCACGTAAAATAGAAATTGTATCTTCTACCGTTGGCTCTTCTGCTAACACTTGTTGAAAACGACGTTCTAGCGCTGGATCTTTCTCAATATATTTTCGATACTCATCTAAAGTAGTCGCTCCAATACAATGAAGTTCACCGCGCGCAAGCATTGGTTTTAACATATTCCCTGCATCCATCGCCCCTTCTGTTTTACCAGCACCAACAATTGTATGGAGCTCATCAATGAATAAAAGAATACGCCCTTCACTTTTTTTGATTTCATTTAACACAGCTTGCAAACGTTCTTCAAACTCACCACGGAACTTTGCACCCGCCACAAGCGCGCTCATATCTAATGCAAAGATTGTTCTATCTTTTAATCCTTCTGGTACATCTTTTCGCACAATTCGTTGTGCCAATCCTTCAACAATGGCTGTTTTCCCAACGCCTGGTTCACCAATTAAAACAGGGTTGTTTTTTGTTTTACGAGAAAGAATGCGGATAACCCGGCGAATTTCGCTATCACGACCAATGACAGGATCAATTTTCCCTTGTCTTACTTCTGCCACTAAATCACGGCCATACTTTTCTAACGCTTCATATGTTACTTCTGGATTTTGACTAGTCACTCTCTGATTCCCCCGAACTTCCATTAAAGACTGTAATAATGTATCCTTCGTAATGTGAAATGCTGTGAACAAGTGATTCATATCACCTTTTTCCTCACAAAATGCGAGCAATACATGTTCCACTGAAATATATTCATCTTGCAGTTTTTTTGCCTCTGCCTCTGCTTTAACGAGTAATTGCCCTAAAGCATTTGTCACATACACTTTGCCAGCTTCTACACCACTTCCTGTAACAGATGGTTTCTTTTGAAGCAATCTTTCTACTTCTTTCGTTAATTGTTCTATATTGACATTCATTTTTTGAAAAATACGCACTGCTAATCCATCTTGCTGCTGTAATAATGCAAGTAATAGATGAACAGTATCAACTTCTTGATGATGATGAGATACCGCTAAAGATTGAGCACTCATAATTGCTTCTTGTGTTTTCGTCGTCATTTGATTTAAGTCCATCTTCACAAACCTCCAAACATTGGAATCCTCTTGATGTTTGACCTTTTTTGATTTTTTGACTTTATTTGACCTTTAATTTGATTATACGCCAATTGTCTTTTTTATACAATGAATTTGATTATGAAATTTGAACTTTGTTTCCCAAAAAAGTATGTATACCTCTGCTCTTCAATCACAAAAGCCGCAATATAAATTGCGGCTTCTCTTACGGCTTTCTTTTATATGTCCACTGGCGGTTCTGATTCGAATTCTCAGGAAACCTTTGACCAGCAGTTAATTTTACCAGTTGTGGATCTTTAACCATACTTCCTGTTTCACCAATTTCTACATAAATCCCATCATTTGGTGCTTTCTGTCCAGAACGAAACCTATGATTTTGTCCCATTTTCATTCTCCTTCCATGACATCTTTACACCGTTAGTATATCCATTTTTGAAAAAGCCTTTCTGTTATGTTTAGGAAACGAGTCATATTTTTTATTACTGTTCATATGTATGACTTTACATGATAAAGCAGGAGAAAAAGCATCACTTGTTGAAAAAAAAGAAACCGACCTATTCTAGGCCAGTTCCAAAGGAGAGTCAAACATATACGAGAAGATTACATGTTCATTATATGTCTTGCTGCGCCCGTAATGTAACCCTTTTCACAAATTGTACAAAATGAAAGAAACATTATTTGAACTTTCTAAAAAATCATTGACTTTTCTGATTTTGGGTAGGAAATAGTGGACACTAACATGTTTCGCGACGTAAGATGAATATATAATGAAACTTCTATTCATGGTTGTTTCTCCCGCATTAACGGGGGATGGAGACCCCCGCTGATGGAAGTTCCACTTTATCTATACACTTTCCAACCTCTTATTTCTGCATCTTAAAACGGAAATACAGATAGAAACAAAAAATTTTTCATAAGAGGTGAAAACATGAAAAAACAACATTTAATCGCATTAGATTTAGATGGCACTTTACTTACAGACAATAAAATTATTTCCGCACGAACAAAGCAAACAATTGAAAAAGCAAAAGAACAAGGACATGTTGTTGTCATTTCAACAGGACGTCCATTTCGCGCTAGTCACGCTTATTATAAAGAACTTGGTTTGAATACACCTATCGTTAACTTTAACGGCGCTTATGTTCATCACCCGCTTGATACAAATTGGGGAACGCACCATTCCCCCCTTGAGCTTTCTACTGCACAAGAAATCGTTCGCGCTTGCTTTGATTTTGGCGTTAAAAACATTTATGCCGAAGTAATTGACGATGTATATGTTCGCGAAATTGATGAGGATAAAAAGCATATCTTTGAATTTGGCTCTCCAAATATTTTTACAGGAGACTTACTAAACATTTTGCAAGATCATCCAACATGCTTATTAATCGATGCACTGGATGAGCAATCAACAGCTATTCGTAAGCATTTAACAGATATGCATGCAGAAGTGATTGATCATCGAAAATGGGGTGCTCCTTGGCCGATTATTGAAATTGTGAAAAGCGGCCTCAATAAAGCGATTGGACTTCAAAAAGTTTCTAGCTATTATAACATTCCACAAGAACGAATTATTGCGTTCGGTGACGAAGACAATGATTTTGAGATGATTGAGTTTGCAGGTCACGGCATCGCCATGGGTAATGCCATTCCTGAATTAAAAACATTAGCGAATCATACGACATTAACAAACGAAGAAGATGGAATTGCTCTTTATTTAGAAGAGGTTCTTGGATTGTAATCTAAAAATTCCCTACTTATAGTTTGGCTCAAAACGCTCATACTATAACTAGACACAGCGATGTGTCAGTTGTTTTCTGCTAAAAAAGGGGGAATTACGAATGGGTAAAAAGAACAAATCAAAACGTTTCACCCAACAAGGGGCCGATGCTGTTATGAAGCATGCTGAAAGATTCCCGTACCGCGGTACATTAGCTGATGCAGAAAAAGAACGAAACAACTCTTCTCTCGGAGGGGTTTAAATGGGTAACTTATTATTTCAGCAAGCACGAGATGCTGTTGCAGGCGCCGTTTCTTGTTCAAGCGGCACAGAACAGCGGGAACTCGTTTATAGAGCCAAAAATGCTTTGCAATCCGCTTATGCCAATTCTTCAACTGCTGAAAAGGTACAACTGCGTGAGATGCAACAGCAACTGCAAAACATTACTAACACACATTAAAACAAGAGGACCGATTCCCGGTCCTCTTTAATCTTTCCGAAACAACCCAAATATACCGACTGTTTGAATCACATTTGTAAATGCGCCAGGATCTACCTGTCTAATAATTCTCTCTAGTTCATATAGCTCGTAACGGGTAATCACAATCATTAGCATTTCTTTATTTTCATTTGTATATGCCCCTGTCGCTGGTATAGTTGTAATACCGCGTACTAAACGTGCTTGAATCGCTTTTCGTACATCTTTACCATTTTTCGTAACGATAAATGCTGTAATTTTCACATGACGAGTATGAATTGCATCAATAATCCTCGATGATACATATAGTGTCACTAACGTGTATAACGCTTTTTCCCATCCGTACAAATAGCCAGCTGCAATAATGATGATTGCATTAAAGAAAAAGAAATATGTTCCGACAGGCTTATCTTTTATTTTTGACAAAATCATTGCAATGATATCTAAACCACCTGTGGAAGCTCCCCATTTTAAGGCAATTCCTACCCCTATCGCTGAAATGAGACCACCAAAAATAGCATTCAATATAATATCATTTGAAACAGCCTTCACTGGTATAATTTCTAAAAACAGTGTCATAAATACAACACATAAAAAACTAAATAACGTAAACGCTTTTCCGACCTTTTTCCATGCTAAAATAACAACCGGAATATTAAATAAAGCAAAAAGTACTCCCGTCGATATGTGAATCGATGCAAAATCGCCTAACACTTGCGAAAGCAATTGAGATAATCCCGCGAAACCGCTCGCATATACTTTTGCTGGTGTTAAGAACAAGTTCATTCCAATTGCATTTAATAAACCTGCGATGATAACAACAATTAGTTTTTTCGTTAATTCGGCATAATTTAATTTTAAGTCCATACCCCATCCACCTTTATACATAATAGGTTCACCACTACTCGTATACATAGTCTTTACGAAAACGGAAATGATAAACGTACAACTGTTTAGAAATGGAGTTGATATGTATGCCGCATACAAGCGATAATGACAAAAAAGCACGCGATAATAATGCAAAGCGCACACAAAAAAATGAACAAGAACAAAAAAATATTCAGCAAGGAAAACGTGCATATTCTAAAAAAACAGATCATCTTTAATTATTTCGTACATCAACAATCTTGTTGATGTACTTTTTTGTATCATAAAGTGAACCTTCTCCTCTCACACTGCCCGTTCATGCAGGATAACCAAAAAACATATCGATTTCACTTCATGTTCACCTCACTATTTTACAATAATAACAGCATAATTAGATGAGGTGTTAGGATGAAAAGAAAACAATTATGGATAGCAACAGCTGCGCTCGGAACGTTAATGCTGTCTGCTTGTGGTCCAAAAGATAACTCAGAGGCGATTGCAACATCAAAAGTTTCAACCATTACAAAAGGTGATTTTGACAAGCAGTTAAAAGAACGGTACGGAAAAGATATGCTATATGAAATGATGGCACAAGATATCATGACAAAAAAATATAAAGTATCTGATGATGAAGTCGATAAAGAATTCAAAAAAGCAAAAGATCAATTTGGTGATCAATTCAAAACGGTATTAGAAAGTAACCGCCTAAAAGATGAAGATGACTTTAAAAATCAAATTAGGTTCAAATTAGCAATGAACGAAGCCATTAAGAAAAGCATTACAGATAAAGATGTAAAAGCAAACTATAAACCTGAAATTAAAGCCAGCCACATTTTAGTAAACGATGAAAAAACGGCAAATGATATTAAGAAACAACTGGATGAAGGTGCTTCATTCGAAGAGTTAGCAAAACAACAGTCACAGGACCCAGGTTCAAAGGAAAATGGCGGAGACCTTGGATACTTCGGTCCAGGTAAAATGGTACCTGAATTTGAAGAAGCGGCTTACAAATTAAATGTCGGTGAAATTAGCAAACCTATCAAGTCATCACAAGGCTATCACATTATTAAACTTACCGATAAAAAAGAATTAAAACCATATGATGAAGTAAAAGATTCCATTCGTAAAAATCTGGAAGAAAAGTTGTTAGCAGATCAAACTACCGGTCAAAAAATATTGTTAGACGAATTCAAGAAAGCTGATATTAAAGTAAAAGATAGTGATTTGAAAGATACATTCTCTCGTCTTTCCGGACAACAATAAAAAATCTAGCAACAGAGTGGGCTGGTAGAAAAATAGTAAATGAAATTTCACCCCGCATTAACGGGCAGTAAGACTCCCACCTCAAGATTCAGAGAAAAACAAGAAAGATAAGTGAGGAATCAACTGCTCGTAAAAGCCCGATTGGCGAGAGCTAATAATCAGTGGGAGATGAAGAAAACCCCACTGATTAAAGTTTCACTTTATCGGAGCAAATTCGAATATATCGACGTTCCTACACATAACGACAAAAAACAGGAGCCTGCTGACTCCTGTTTCCCAACACTCTGAAAATCCGAACAGGCATGAGCCTGTTCGGATTTTTTTATTTCTTGAAGTACGTCCAACCTTCTTCTTGATAAACCTTTTCTTCTTTCATCAACTTACCAAGCGCACGTTTAAACGCTGCTTTACTCATATTAAAACGTTCTTTAATGTCTTCTGGATGGCTCTTATCCCAAAACGGCATTGCTCCTCCGCGGCTCTCCATGTACTCATAAACCACCGCAGCATCATCTTCCATTCCCTCTTCTTTACGCGGAAGAAGTGAAATATTAATCGTACCATCATCTTTCACATCAATAATACGGCCCGTTACACGCTCACCAATACGAACTTGTTCTTTTCTTTCTGTGTGGTGTAAAAAGGCACGGAAATGTTCATCCGTTAATACAAACGAACCAACTTGAAGTGAGCGATATACACGTCCGTTCACATTTTTATTACGCATAGATGGCGTTGCCTCTACAATAATTTCCTGCATATCTGAATCTCTTGCCGGAAGAGCAATAAGACGACCACGATTTGTTAATTTTAATGTACAATATAACTCATCGCCTTCTTCTGGCCAAACTGGTGTATAAATTGGAAACTCATCAGCTGGGATTAAGATATCCTTAGAAACACCGATATCAACGAACACACCTAAATCAGGTTTTACTTCTACGACTTTTACCCAATTCCAATCACTTATCGTAATAAGCGGCGTCTTCATTGTCGCAGAAATTCGCTCTTGATGATCAAGATATAGAAATACATCAATCGTATCGCCTTCCTCAATTTCTCCCGCTACTTCATTTTTATGTAAAAATACTTCTTCATAACCATCCTCATCGTCAAATCCAACCATATATCCAATTTCCGTTTCTCGTAAAACAGTTACCTGTTCAATCGATCCTGGCTGCAAATACATATATTTTAATTCCCTTCTATATATAAAGTATATTTTTATCATTCCAAAGAAAGCTTCATTATAACACGAATTTTCCTTTATTTGTCCAACTCGCAAAAATTCACTATAATAAGAGGTGGAATTTAATTTGGAGGTGCTTACTATGGCAAAAGATAGTTCTTTTGACATCGTTTCAAAAGTAGAATTACCAGAAGTAACAAATGCTATTAACATCGCATTAAAAGAAATTCAAAATCGATATGACTTTAAAGGAAGCAAGAGTGATATTAAATTAGAAAAAGAAGTAATCGTTTTAACTTCTGATGATGAATTTAAATTAGATCAAGTAAAAGATGTTCTTATTTCAAAACTAGTTAAACGCGAAGTACCAATTAAAAACTTAGACTACGGAAAAGTAGAAAGCGCTACTGGTAACACAGTACGTCAACGTGCAACACTGCAACAAGGTATCGATAAAGATAACGCGAAGAAAATTAATAACATTATTAAAGAGTTAAAATTAAAAGTGAAAACACAAGTACAAGATGATCAAGTACGCGTAACAGCAAAAAGCCGCGATGACTTACAAGCAGTAATCGCAGCAGTTCGTAGCGCTGATTTACCAATCGACGTACAATTCATTAACTATCGCTAAAAGAAAAATATTGAACTACCCCCACCTACCTAGGTGGGGGATTCTACTATTTCAAAACACTTCCTCTCGTTCAACAAAGAGGATACAACGGTATAGAAGTTCCGTAGTGTCCTTATGTAAGACGACCCATTCTATCTTCCGACGAAAGGCAAACAAAATAGGTACAACTACTTTGTTCTTATATCGAGGA
>NZ_JAEHBX010000057.1:0-31975 GCF_016483395.1 Bacillus cereus group sp. N21 | reverse complement strand
AGGAATGAGTGTAAAGATACACAAAAACCCCGAAGCATGGACTTTTTTTAAGTGTCCACGATTCGGGGTACAGTTCACATAAAGGAATGCTTGCTTCTTCTTTTATTTAGTAGAAACTTCACCTTCCGTTTGTGTCTGCGGGATAAAGTATCCGACAATACCTCCAATAATTGCTGGGACAATCCAACCAATCCCTAATTTGTAAAAAGGAATTGTGCTTGCAATAGATGTAATAGCAGCTGGCATCATTCCCATATTATCAAGAGCATGAATACAGCTAATGATGAATGCAGCAATCATTGCACCGATGTATACAGATGGTTTACGCTTCGTATATTTATCAATAAATGATACGAAAATTAAAATGATTGTAATTGGATAAAGAATAATTAACACAGGTAATGTAATTTTGATTAATAAGCTGAGTCCTAGATTGGAAACAATAAAGCTAAAAATACAAACATATAATACAAGCTTTTTATAAGAAACATTTGTTAATACGGTTGTGAAATAGTTGGCAAATGCACTAACTACACCAATAGCTGTCGTTAAGCAAGCAAATATAATTGCGATGCTTAGCAAAATATTACCGCTTGTCCCAAATAATTGGTACATAACAGTTGCTAATAGCTGGCCGCCATTTTCAAATTGTCCTAGGTTTCCATTTGATGCTCCGATGTATCCAAGTAAGAAATAAACGACTGTTAAAAGGAAAGCAGCAATGCTTCCGCAAATAATTGTGTACTTTGCAATGGAGGCTTTTTCCCTTACACCGTTTTGACGAATAGCATTTACGACAATTGTCGATAAAACGAGAGCGCCAATCGCATCTAATGTTAAAAATCCTTCTAAAAACCCTTTGAAAAATGGAATCTCTTTATAGTCGCCAACAGGAGGAACAAACGAACCTGTTGGTGAAAGAATCACTTTTGTTGCCATAACCGCAATAATACCAAGTAAGATTGGTGTTAATATCTTCCCAATATGATCAACTAATTTGGATGGGTTTAATGATAAGAAGTAAACAACAGTAAAGAAAATAAAGCTAAATAGTAACATGGAATACCATTGGTCCTGAAAAAGCGGTGCGATTCCAATTTCATAAGAAACAGATCCAGTTCGTGGAATAACAAATAGTGGGCCGATTGAAAGGTAGATAATAATAGCTAATACTGCTGCAAACTTTGGATGAACACGGCTCGCTAAACTTTTAAAACTACCACCTGCAAGAGCAACGGCGACGATTGCTAATAATGATAAACCTACATCTGTAATAATAAATCCTGAAATAGAAACCCACATGTTTTCTCCTGAAGAAAGCCCAAGAAGTGGCGGGAAAATCATATTACCAGCGCCGAAAAAAACTGCAAATAGCAATAAGCTAATGGAGAGAATTTGCGATGGCTTTAAAGTTGTACGCATGTATAGAAAATCCTCCTAAATATCTTTTTGTCGAAAATTCAAATAATTTGTCGAGTAACTGTTATAATTTTAATCGTCTGATGACTAGAAAGCAACAGGAAACTTTAAAAAATTTTAAAAATAATGTGTTAAATTGAATAATTATGCCTTTTTGGAAAAACATCGGTATGGAAGTTAGGGAAAGATAGATGGACAATAAAAAATACACATATCAATAGGATATGTGTAGCTGAAAAAATTAAAAATAAATTTTTCGATCGCGTTCTTCTTTTAAAATTTCAACAGCTTCGCGGAAACGCTGGGAATGAACGATTTCGCGCTCACGTAAAAAGCGGAGGCTATCATTTATATCAGGATCATCTGATAAATCAATGAGCCACTGATAAGTTGCTCTTGCTTTTTCTTCTGCAGCAATGTCTTCATATAAGTCTGCAATTGGATCACCTTTTGCTTGTATGTATGTGGCTGTAAACGGAACGCCGCCTGCATTGTGATAAAATAGTGCACTATCATGATTAGCGTACTGAGCATCTAGTCCAGCTGCTTTCATCTGCTCAGGGGTCGCGTCTTTTGTTAATTTATAAATCATTGTTGCAATCATTTCAAGATGAGCAAATTCTTCCGTACCGATATCTGTTAATAAACCTATTACTTGATCAGGAATCGTGTAGCGCTGGTTTAAATAACGGAGAGCAGCTGCCAATTCGCCATCTGCACCACCGTACTGCTCAACTAATAATTTTGCAAGTGCTGGATTACAAGTACTTACTTTTACAGGGTATTGCAATTTTTTTTCATATATCCACATATTTTCTCTCCTTTATATTTGCCATGGCCAAGGACCTTTACTCCATTCCCACGGAGCATTAGAGTAGCTATTACCAAACTGTTGGAGTGGACCATACTTTTTCTCGATTTTTTGCATTTGCAATCTTCTTTTATAGGAAAAATCATTAAATTGATTTATCGCTGTAACATCATCTGGATGAGTATCTAGATAAAGTGTAAGTTCAACTAATACAAAATCGAGTTCTTGTAACTCTTTTATCCATTCATAATATTCATCTGGCAGTGTTTGAGTCACGATTCTTGTCACCTTCCTTTCTTATGGGGGCTTTCATAATAATCATAAAGAGCAGGCCATAAAGTGCCTTTTTGTAAGGCGTCTCTTGGAGGGAATTGTGGTAAATTAGTTGGTTGGAATCCCATATATAAATGAGGAGGGGTTGAATAAAATCTCTTTCCAATCGGCGGACAAGGATCTTTTGGACTATGGTAAGGTGTGTAAGATTTCATAAATTTGTTCATAATGCAAACCTCCTTTATAAGTGAAACATTCATCACTATGTATTGTATTCAGACATAATTGTTATTTATGACTCATATAGAAAAACTAGTAGGGTCAAGGAGGAAATGTACGTGGAGACTATTACAAATTGCATTGTATTAGAAGTAAGAAATTTAAAGGAAACATTATATTTTTATGAAGGTATCTTGGGATTTCAGCCGAGTAGACACCGGCCACAATTACATGTGCCTGGCGTTTGGTATGATATTGGTGCAACGAGAATTTGCTTCGTTTTAAATAGGGAAAAAGGCGGGGATTTCGGTGAGGAAGTGCCTTCTTATATAAATTTTAGTTTGCCATTTTGTGATATGGAAAAAGTACGAAAAAAATTAGAATTCTATTGTGTGTCATTTCAAGAATTAGAGAGCTGTAAAATGGAGAAAAGAGGTATTATTGTGCATGATCCTGACCAGTATAGAATTCTAATTGCGCCGAAAGAGTAGATAAGGGGGAGTTAACCGGATGAATAGTACGTATGAAGAAATCGCGTTGTTTGAACATAAATTCTGGTTGAAGGTTCTTGGCGATCATGCGCAGTTTCTTTTAGATGCTTTAGCTCAAAATGAAAGTGAAGATATTCAAAAAGCGATGTATTTTGTCCAAACATTTGATAGATTCCTCAGTAATATTCATACGGTAAATTTGATTGCATTTGCGAAAGATGCACATAAAGTAGCAGAGGAAATTAGAAAATTTAAGTTAAATATTATACAAAAGCAACTGGAAGGAAAAATTGTCATTCATTTTACACCAACTTTTATTAACCATATGGTGAACGAAGTGGAAGAGTACATAATGGTATTAGAATATTTAATAAAAGGAGAAGTGCCACCTGTTTTTCATGAATTGCATTATCATCTTGCTTGGCTAACGGATGCAGCGGGTCATGCAGGTGCCATTTCAGGGGGATTAGATCTGGTCGAGAAACGACTGAAAGAGAAGAGTGAAGAATATGAAAAGCATTTTGAACAGTTTTATTTAAAAGCTGTGGAAATGACAGGTTACTTACGGGCGGAACTGCATTCTTTTCCAGCTCTAAAAAAATTTACAAAAGATGTTTCATTAGAATTAACACTATTCTCCCGTTTTCTTCACGAATTAGAAGAATTAGAGTTATCTAATCAAGTATTAAGCTTAATATCTGGAAGAATGGCAGACCATATGGCAAGGGAAGAATGTTATTATTTACTGAAACTAGCACAAGCTTCTGGGTTAGAGATGCCAAAGTGTAATCCGCTTTAATTTATACCATATAAAGTGAAACTTTAATTGGTGTGGGGCTTTGCCTCACATCAATTATTAGTTGAACCAATCGGGCTTTTACGGGCAGTTGATTCCCCACCTAATTTCTTTGCTTTCGCTGAATTTTGAGGAGGGGTCTTACTGCCCGTTAATGCGGGATAAAAATTCGCAATGATGTGGATTTTTATATGGTATTTTTGTTTTTTTAGGAGATGCTAGAAAGGAATTATAGAAAGGAGGAATAGAAATGCAATTAGCAACGCATGAATTACGTGACTTAAGTGAACTGATAGCGGGAGACTATAACACAATTAATACGATGTCTACATATATACAGCAAGCACAGGATACGGAGTTAAAACAAATGTTACAGAATCATCTTCCTCTTCATGTGCAAGATTATAATTTGAAGGTGGAATTTATACAAAGTGAATCAACTCCAAATATATCAAAGTTTCAGCCGTCTAAATTAAAACCAGTATTAGCTTCTTATACAGAGGCACCTTCACAAAAGTATTCCTCCGTTACACCAAGCGTCATTGCACAACCACCTAATGATCGAGCAATTGCGACTGGATATTTATTGAACCAAAAGTCTTCTGCGTTTAATTGTGCAGGTTCTTTATTAGAGTGTGCGAATCCAGAGTTAAGAACGCTTTTAGAAAATACCTTTTTAAATAGTAGTCACCATGCTTATGACATTTGGCAGTATATGGTGAAGAAAGGGTATTATCAGCTATCACCAGCACCAAGTTCTGAAATGCAAGCCATAGCGAGTATGTATCAGCCTATTAATGAAGGATAACCAAAAAAGATTGACAAGTTCTATCAAATATTTTAAGGTGATTTTATAAGATTGCGTATATAAAGGGGAGTAACTTGTCACAATAAAGTCGTCATTACAGGGAGAAACCCTCGGCTTTATTGGCAACGATTTGTTGTTAGTGAGACCTTTACCAGCAATGGTAAAGGCCCCTTATTGTTTTTTTTAGGACCTTTACTATATTTGGTAAAGGTCCTTTTTGTATGCAGAAAAAGGAGAGGTGAAAAATGAAAAAGTTTATAAACCGATTTCGATTTATGCTTCATTTTCGTCAATTTGGTCCATTTTTATATGACTTTTTTACATCAAAAGAAGTCGCTATGCAGAAGAAAATACTATCCATTGTTTTTTTAATTGGGTATGTCGTATTTCCGTTTGATCTCATCCCTGATTTTCTACTGTTTTTTGGGGGATTAGATGATATTGCTGTTGTCTTATTTATTTTACAGCGAATTGTGAAAATGGCACCGAAGCACTTACAAGAAAAATATAATTTAAATAAAGGATAGGAGTTCATAAATGGAGCAGTTTATTTTAGATGTAATTGAGTATTTAAAGCAGTTTTCTTATTTCGGTGTAATTCTAGCATTAACATTTGAGTTTATTCCAGCAGAAATTGTGTTGCCGCTTGTTGGATATTGGGTATACGAAGGAGATATGAATTTTTGGCTCGCAGTATTAGCTGGAACGATCGGAGGAACGACGGGGCCGCTAACACTATATGCGCTCGGTTATTATGGTGGTCGACCGTTATTACTGAAATATGGAAAATACTTTTTTATAAAGGAAGAACAGATTCAAAAAGCAGATCATTTCTTTGAAAAATATGGACCAGCTGTGGCGTTTCTTGGCCGATTTATTCCAGGGGTTCGTACACTTATTTCAGTTCCATGTGGAATCGCCAAAATGAACATTTGGCAATTTAGCATATACACATTTATAGCGATGTTGCCACTTACAACGCTATATGTATATGTAGGATTGAAATTAGGATCTCATTGGAAAAAAGCAGGTGCGATTGTTGAACAATATACATTACCGATACTAGGGGTTGTTTGTTTCATTGTGATAGGAATGTTCATTTTCAAGTTTGTGAAAAAGAGAAATAAAGCGGAGTCTATGTGAAAGATGATGAGACTTTTGTTTGATTGAAAATGTTTTAGACGATAGAAAAAGTATTGGACTTAAAAGGTGCTTTCATATACAGAAAGCACCTTTTGTAACATAGATTATCTTTTTATATTGTGATTTATGTGATTAAAATCTACTTTTATCCTCCAAACATCTTTTGGTTATCACATAATACTGTTTCTAGATTGTAAATTTAAATCCTTTTATATATTCCAGTAGGGCTAATCGACATCATATCTACTATTTAGTCTAATAGAGATTTAAATGGAACAACTATATATGAGTGATATATAGTTGTTCCATTTCGATTTGCCAACATATAAGTTGCGGCTATGAAGAACAAAAGGTGACCTGCACTCGTTTTTTTCTTTTTGTTTTAACTTGGCATGGGGCAGGAAGAGGATCTGACCGATTCTATGCACGACCGGATGCTCTCTCCCACCTAAAAATAAAGGTTTTATGTCGTTTTTTATTTGTATTTATATAGCTGTTGTGGCACTTTACAGGAAACTGACTGTATATTTACAAAGATGTAATATTTTTCATTATTCGTTTAAACGAGGTTAATATGTGTTAGATACAATAATCCTTGTACTGAATCAAACATATGAGGAGGATTTACGTGAGTAGGAACATGTTTCAGAAGGTAAAAGGTCTTATTGGATTATTAGCAGTTTTCATTTTAGCGTTTGTATCATTTCCATGGAACACTTCCGCACAAACGGAAGAGAAGAAACAAGAGGAAAAACCGCAGGAGAAAAAACTTGTCTTTCCGGTTGTAAGTGACGTACATATTAAAAATAGCGGAACAGATGATACGTTCCGTTGGAAAAGAGCGATTGAACAGTTTAATACACTTGCGCCAAAACAAGACGCATTTGTTATCGTTGGTGATTTTACAGATTCAGGGTCTAATCAGCAATATGATCGTTTTATGCAAGTATATAATCAATATGCCAATAAAGATGCAGTGAGAATGAATTCACTTGGAAACCATGATTATTGGAATGGTTTATTGGCAAAGGATGCACAAAAACGTTTCTTAGAAAAGACAGGAATGGAATCTATTTATTATCATAAGGTCGTGAAGGGATATCACTTTCTTGTTATGTCACCAGAAGATGGAACGACACATGGATATTATTCTGATAAACAAATTAATTGGTTGAAAGAAGAAATTGCAAAGGCAAAAGCTGATGATCCAGAAAAACCAATTTTCGTGTTCTTGCACCAGCATATTAAAGAAACTGTGTATGGTAGTCATGAATGGGGAACGAAGGACAGTGCAAAAATTAATGAAGTATTAAAGGATTATCCGCAAGCAATTACATTCTCTGGTCATTCGCACTATCCATTAGATGATCCAAGATCCATTCATCAAAAAGACTTTACATCTGTTGGAACATCTTCAGTAAGTTATATGGAAGTAGAGGGGGGGAAAGTTCAAGGTAATATTCCGCCAGGTGCAAGCGATTTAAGCCAAGGTCTATTAGTAGAGGTAGACGATAAAGAAGTAACAATTAATCGTCGTGACTTCCATACGAATTCTTGGACAGGTGAACCATGGAAGGTTCAACTACCAGCTAAAAAAGAATCTTTTAAACATGTGGAAAACCGCGATAAAGAAAAACCATCTTTCGAGCAAAATGCAAAGTTAAAAGTTTCAAATGTAACTGAGAGTTCAGTAACAGCGACTTTCCCGCAAGCAGTGGATAACTTACTTGTTCATTCTTATCGTTTACAAGCAAGAGATAAAGAAACAGGAGAAATTAAAAATAAGTTATTAGCATTCTCAGAGTTTTATCGTGATCCAGTGCCGAAAGAACTTACGTTTACCTTAGGTGGGCTAGATAGTGGGAAAACATACACGCTAGAAGCAGTTGCGATCGATTCATTCGAAAATGAAAGTGAACAGCCATTACAAGCAGAAGTAACAACGAAAAAAGAAATTATTGATCCGAATGTGAAAGTGCCAAAGGCGGATGTATTTGATGTTAACTTTTTAGATGGTACATTTAAAGACAACTCGCCATTTGGAAGTAAAGGCGATGTAAAAGGGAATGTATCAATTGAATATGATAAAGCATTGAAAAAACATGTAATGAAATTAAATGGAAAAGCAAACACATTTGGCTATATCCCGTTTTCAGCAGCTCAAAAAGAGAAAGTGGCGAATACATTTACATTAGAAACGGTATTTTCTATGAATGAAATGCGTGGTCAAGCTATTATGGAAAATACAGAGAGCGGCGGAATTGGGTTCGAATCTACTGGAACTGGATATGTAGAATTATGGGCTCATATTGGTGGTAGCTATAAACGTATAGGTACACAATTAGAGGCAAATAAAACATATCATTTAACAGGAACGTATAATGGAAATGAATTAGCAATCTATGTAGATGGAAAAAAAGTAAATAGTCAGCCAGTGACAGGTAAAGTATATCATCCGAATGTACCATTCGCGATTGGTGCAGATCCAACAAGCGATGGTAACGGTGGAGTTCCATTACATGGACAAGTTGCGCTTGCAAAATTATATAGTAAAGCACTTACTTCATCTGAAATAGTAGCGGCATACAATGAGTTTACAAATCGCACAAAACTAGAAGAATTAAATGCTTTATATGAAGAGATTGGTAAAGCAAAAGAAACATTAGCAGGTTCTTATGAATTCGGTGAAAAGCCGGGCCAATATTCACAAGCTGCCTTTACAGAATTACAAACAAGTTATAATGGAGCAAAAGCAGTATTTGAAAATATGGCGACGACAGGTGAGCAAGCAGTTGGGGCATATCACAGTTTAAAAACAGCACATCAAACATTTATACAATCAAAAGTAGTTGACCAAAAACCAGAAACGCCAAAAGAGAAATTACAAAAAACAATTGATGCAGCAAAAGTTTTATTAGCAAAAGTTCAAGTAGGACAAGAATCGGGGCAATATAAAGAAGGCCCAGTGAAAGCATTAGAAGGAAAAATCAAAGTAGCGGAATCTGTAGTAAAAGATACAAAAGTAAAAGATCAGTATGTAGAAACAACGAATCGTACATTAGAATATGCGATGCAGCTTGTTGAAAAGAGTGTAAATAAGTAAGAGAATGGGAAGCTTGCCTTGGGCGAGCTTCTTTTATTAGTAGGAATTTATGTCGTATCGCCGATATATGTAGTGATTCCGCCGATATATTATTTCATGTTACAATAAAGAGAGATGAAACAAACGTAAAGGGGCGAAAGATTTGGAAGAGCAAAAGCTAAAAAGAATTCTTGAATATGTATGGATTGCAGTTGTGCTCCTTGTTGGATATTATTTTTTGAAAGATAAAAGCAAATGGGTTCTGTTTTTAATGACTTTTCTATTAGCAGGATTAGGAGCATTGTTTATTAACTTTTTCTTTGATAGTGTAACTGCATGGAAAAAGAAAAAGAAGGAAACAAAATAATAAAGTGAAACTTTAATCAGTGGGGGATTTCTTCATCCCCCACTGATTGCTAGCCCACACTAATCGGGCTTTTGTGGGCAGTTCATGCGGGATAAAAGAGAATGGATATGCGAAACTGGAAGCTTGTGTACCAATTGGTTGTAATGATGATTGTAATTACGATTGGTATTGTAAATTACTCGTCATCAATAGGGAATTGGGCCTGGTTTACAGCTTGCATCGACATATTTTTCATTCTACAAACGTTAACAAAAAAACAAACTCGAACGTAAAGCAGCTCGCTAATATAGCGAGCTGTTTTTCATGCTTTTTTTTGTTCACCATTATTTTCTTTGGTCAGTAAATGGCTATTACGTCTAGAGTAGAAGAAATATACACATAGTCCAATGACAAGCCAAACAGCAAATCCTTTCCAAGTTGTTGCAGAAAGGTTAATCATTAAATAGAGACAACAACAAATTGCAACAATTGGTAATATAGGTACGAATGGTGCACGGAAACCTCTTTTTAAATCTGGGTGTGTTTTGCGTAAAATAAGTACAGCAAAGCAAACGAATGTAAAGGCAGTTAGTGTACCGATGTTCACTAAATTTGCAAGTAGATGTAAATCTAGTAATCCTGCTAATAAAGCTGCTGCAATGCCAGTAATCCACGTATTTAATAGAGGTATTTTAACTCTTTGATTCACGCGAGCTAATGCTTTTGGAAGTAGCCCGTCACGGCTCATTGCATAGGAAACGCGAACTTGCCCATACATAACGACTAAAATAACGGTTGTCATTCCTGTCATTGCACCGACAGCTAATAATCCAGCAATGGTGTCTTCACCAACGAAATGAAGCGCAAAAGCAACTGGATCTGAAACATCTAGTTGTGTATAAGGAACCATCCCTGTTAAAACAAAGGATACAATCATATAGAGTACCGTACAAATGAGAAGGGAACCGATAATTCCAATTGGTAAATCTCGCTGTGGTTTTTTCGTTTCTTCAGCAGCTGTTGCAATGGCATCAAATCCTAGAAAGGCAAAAAATACTGTTGCTGCACCTGTAATAATCCCATCATATCCAAATGGTAAAAACGGTGTCCAATTTTCCGGTTTGACGTATTTTGCACCTGCTACGATAAAGGCAATAATCACTGCTAATTTAACTAATACCATAATATTATTAATGCGAGCACTTTCGCGTACACCGAAGCTAAGAAGCAGTGTAATAAAAAGTAAAATACATACAGCTGGTAAATCGATTATTCCGCCTTTTCCCATTCCAGGGGCCGAGGCGATAATGGCGGGTAGATGAATATTAAATCCGGAAAGTAACGATTGTAAATATCCTGACCATCCGACAGCAACCGCCGCAACTGCCAGTAAATATTCTAGCATTAAACACCAGCCAACAATGAAGGCAACGACTTCTCCAACTGTCATATACGCATATGTGTAAACGCTTCCTGAAATAGGGATAGAAGAAGCAAATTCTGCATAGCAGAAGGCCACACATGCACAGGTAAATGCGGCAATAAGAAAAGATAGCATAATACCAGGACCAGAATGTTTGGCCGCAACAATACCTGTTAAGACGAAAATACCTGTCCCAATTACAGCTCCAATTCCTAAAAAGGTTAAATCTAACGCAGTTAACGTTCTTTCTAATTGCCGTGGTGATTCAGTAGTAAGTGGTTTTTTTCGTAATAATGATTTCACTTGGACTCTCCCCTCATTCTTCGATTTTCACAACTGCGAATATAATACGAGCCCACTGCAAAATAGTCCATAAGCGAATAGAGGTACAGTTGTGTGCTTTGATAAAAAATCTAGAATTGCTGTAGTCATTTTATTATAATTCATAATATTTCGTCAAATAAAAATGTAACAAATAAAATCTTAGATGTAAGGAAAAACTAACACCAAAAATAGATGTATTTTATAAAGTAGGAGAAGATATTATGCTGTTTTATTTTGAAATTGTCGTTATTTTACTTTGTACGAAATTAGCTGGTGATATTAGTGTTAGACTTGGTCAACCATCGGTACTAGGAAAATTAATTGTTGGAATTATTATTGGTCCCGCTGTTTTTGGAATTATTAATAGTTCTGAACTTATTGATGAACTTAGTGAAATTGGTGTTCTGTTACTCATGTTTATGGCAGGATTAGAAACTGATTTGGAGGAATTAAATCGCAATTTGAAATCTTCATTCGCAGTAGCGATGGGAGGTATCATTTTTCCTTTCCTCGGCGGATATTTGGCGGGACTCGCATTTGGGATGTTACAATCACATGCCATTTTCCTAGGATTACTGCTCTGTGCAACATCAGTGAGTATTTCTGTTCAAACATTACGAGACTTAGGGAAAATGAATACAAGGGAAAGTACAACGATTTTAGGGGCTGCTGTATTTGATGACGTTATCGTTGTTATTTTATTAGCCTTTGTTATGAGTTTTTTAGGCACACAAGATGTGAGTATTACACTTGTTATCGCTAAGAAAATCATTTTTTTCGTAAGTATTGTTTTCATTGGATGGAAAGTGGTTCCGTGGATTATGAAAATGTTGGTGCCGCTCCGTGTGTCAGAGGCGTTAATTAGTGCAGCACTTATTATTTGTTTTTCATTTGCTTACTATAGTGAGCAAATGGGGATTGCTGGTATCATTGGTGCATTTGCTGCAGGGATTGCCATTTCACAAACAACATATAAACATGAAGTAGAACATAAAATAGAACCAATTGCCTATGCGATTTTTGTACCAATCTTTTTTGTTAGCATCGGGATGGAGATTACATTTCAAGGTATTGGAAACCAAATTTGGTTTATTGTCATCATGACGATTGTTGCCATTATCACAAAGCTAGTGGGGTCAGGATTGGGAGCGAGGTTAACAGGTTTTAACTTAAAGTCTTCGATTAGCATTGGGGCTGGGATGGTATCGCGTGGAGAAGTAGCGTTGATTATCGCAGCTAATGGATTAACAGCGAATCTATTGGCGAAAGAAAATTTCACTGCAATTGTAATTGTTGTTATCCTTACGACGATTATTACACCGCCGTTATTGAAGAAGTATTTTATCTAAGGTAAGAAAGCTTATCTCATGTGGATAAGCTTTTTTTATGAATATAAAAAATAGTAATAGTGTAGAGTGGCGAAGTAATAATTGTGTTAAAATTTATGTGTGCTTTAGTACTAGAAGGAGAAAAATGAATGAAGATTACATGGAAAAAAGTTATATGTGTAGTTGTAATTCTTTTAATGTGTTTACCATTTACATTAGGAAAAGAATCAAAAGTTAAAGATTTTCCTGTTTCTGTTTTCTCTTCTTATATTGCAGGAGATGATTCGAAAGGATATAGATACATTTCCTTTTTGCCTGATGCTGCAATTTGGATAAATGGATCGGAAAAGAAGTGGTCGGAAGGAGAAAGGACGGTCTATCAAAAAGGAGGTCGAATTGTAAATGTGTTTCATCCTCCTGGTGAAGATGTCTTTTATCTTTATGATTCGCAAGATATGGAATTAGGATATGAAAAATAAAAGCAACCGTAAGGAATGGGGGATGAATGGTGAAGGCGTCAACGCTACTATTTAAAATTGAACATTACATGAATCAATTTTCACCAGCTGAAAAAAAGGTTGCTCAGTATATTATGGAGAATGCAGAAATTGTTCCTAATTTAACGACAAAAGAAGTTTCTAATAATGCAGGATCCAGTGAAGCAAGTGTCGTACGCTTTTGTAAAACGATTGGTATAGGAAGTTTTAAAGCTTTTAAGTTAGCGCTCGTTAGAGAATTAACAATTGCTGATTATAACATTAATGATTTTTCAGTGATGAACACAGAGGATAGTCCGTTTGATTTATTTAATAAAGTTACATATGTCAATAAGGCTGCGATTGAAGCGAGTATTACTGCTATTGATAAAAAAGAGTTAGAAAAAGCAGCAGATGCCATTTTAGGAGCAAATAAAATATTATTTTATGGAGTGGGTGGATCAGCTACGCCAGCAATGGATGGAGCGTATAAGTTTACTCGCCTAGGGTTTACGGCTATGGTGCTATCTGATTTTCATATGATGTTGCCACTTGTGACCAATTTAGAAGAAGGGGATATTTTTGTCGCCATTTCAACTTCTGGCCGGACGAAAGATGTGTTAGAAATGGCGCAGTATGCTAGTAGACAAGGTGCTACTGTTATCGCTATTACAAAGCTAGATCAATCGTCTCCGTTATATAAAGAATCACATATCCGTCTTTGTATGCCAGATGTAGAACAAGATCATCGCATTGCAAGTATTGCTTCAAGAATGACGCAACTTAATATAATTGATGCTTTGTATGTGATTACATTTAATAGGATAGGTAATCAAGTGTTGGATAAATTTACAGAAACAAGAGAAGAAGCAGTGCGATTACGGAAATTGAAGTAAAGGAAAAGATGAGATGAAACTCATCTTTTTATTTTGGTTAAATAGACACAATTTTGTTATAAAAAGAAATTTTGTTTCATAAAATGTAATATAAATATTGATTTTAAATTTCATAAAGTTATAATAAAAGTGTGAAATTAAATTTCGGAGAAGGTGAGAATATGTTAGAGAATTTATCAACAGAACACCGAAATGAAAATACGATGAATTTAGACGAGATGAGCATAAGAGAAATTTTACAAACAATGAATCGAGAAGATCGTAAAGTCGCTGTAGCGGTTGAAAATGAAATCGAACAAATTGAAAAAATTGTTCAAAGTGTTGTTTCATCTTTTCAAAATGGTGGACGATTAATTTATATTGGTGCTGGTACAAGCGGACGACTAGGAATTTTAGATGCTGTCGAGTGTCCGCCGACATTTGGAACAGATGAGAAACAGGTACAAGGATTTATAGCAGGTGGATTGAAAGCGTTTACTAAAGCTGTGGAAGGTGCAGAGGATCGAGAAGATCTTGCAGTAGATGATTTAAAGGCGATTCAGTTAAGTAATAAGGACACTGTTATTGGAATCGCTGCAAGTGGTAGAACACCTTATGTAATTGGTGGATTAAAATATGCAAATTCTATGGGAGCAAGTACAGCTAGCATTTCCTGTAATAAGGGAGCAGAGATAAGTAAATTTGCAAAAATTAGCGTGGAAATAGAGACAGGTGCAGAAGTGTTAACAGGATCTACACGTTTAAAGGCTGGAACAGCACAAAAGTTAGTACTGAATATGATTTCAACTGCTTCTATGATTGGCGTAGGGAAAGTCTATAAAAATCTAATGGTTGATGTTCAGTCGACAAATGAAAAGTTAGTCGAGCGTTCCAAACGAATTATTATGGAAGCGACGGGAGTAGATTACAAAGAAGCGGAAGCATATTACGAAAAAGCAAAGCGTAATGTGAAAGCAGCAATCGTCATGATATTACTACAGTGCGAATATGGGGAAGCACTTGAAAAATTAACAGATGCGAAAGGATTTGTGAAAAAGGCATTATAAAAAGTGGGGAGGGGGATTTTACAATGAAGAAAGAACAGCGGATGGCAAAAGAGATTACAGAGCAACTTGGGGGAACGAAAAATATTCGTGGTATTGCACATTGTATGACGAGGTTACGTCTAACACTTCATGATGAAAGTAAAGTCAATATGGAGCTTTTGAAAAAAGTAGACGGTGTCATGGGTGTGATTGAAGATGAAACATTGCAGGTCGTAGTTGGGCCCGGAACTGTGAATAAAGTAGCAGCCGAAATGGAGACTTTGACAGGGGTACGAATTGGTGATGTTGCTGATTACCACCTTGAAGATCTTGGCCAAGAAATGAAATCAGCAATCAAGAAGAAAAATAATACGCCTGTTAAAAATTTATTAGGAAAAATCGGTAATATTTTCATTCCATTAATTCCAGGTCTTGTTGCATCAGGAATTATAAATGGGGTTGCCAACTTTGCTAAAAATGCAGGGGCAGATCCAAATGCAACATGGCTGCAAATGTTACTTTTAATTGGCGGTGGTATTTTTACATTCTTAGGTATTCTAGTTGGCTGGAATACGGCAAAAGAATTTGGCGGAACTCCGGTTCTCGGAGCGATTGCAGGTATTTTAATTTTCAACCCAGCTATGGCAAATGTGAAACTATTTGGTGAAGCAATGGTGCCGGGGCGCGGTGGATTATTCGCTGTAATCTTTGCAGCATGGCTTATGGTTGTAGTGGAAAGACAAGTACGAAAGGCAGTACCAAATGCAGTGGATATTATAGTGACTCCGCTTATTACGGTATTGGCAGTGAGCTTAGTAACGATGTTAGCAATTCAACCAGTGGCTGGTTTCCTATCTGATGGAATTACAAGTGGTATTAATGCAATTTTAAATGTCGGGGGAGCGGTCGCAGGAGCTGTACTCGCAGGAACATTTTTACCGCTCGTTATGGTGGGACTACATCATGGTCTAACACCTATCCACATGGAATTTATTAATCAAACTCATGTAACACCATTACTACCGGTTTTAGCGATGGCAGGAGCGGGGCAAGTTGGGGCAGCGATTGCGATTTATGTAAAAACGAAAAATAAGCGTCTTCGTAATGTAATTAAAGGAGCACTACCGGTTGGTTTCTTAGGAATTGGAGAACCTTTATTATATGGGGTCACATTACCACTTGGTAAGCCGTTTATTACGGCTTGTTTAGGTGCAGCTGTTGGCGGTGCATTCCAGGCAGTTATGAAAACGGCTTCACTCGGAATTGGTGTATCAGGATTATCGTTAATTCCGTTAATCGCTGATAATAAATATTTATTATATTTTCTTGGTCTTGTCATTGCTTATGTATTTGGTTTTATCTTTACGTATTTCTTCGGGTTTAAAGAGGAAATGGCAGAGAACATATAGAGAAAGGGATTCCTTTCTCTTTTTTTCATGATAAGTAGAAGGAGAGATTACTATGATAGGAGTTTCAATATATCTTTCAAAGGACCGGATAGAAGAGCAAGAAAAATGGTTGAAAACGGTAAGCGAATACGGCTTTACGTCTATTTTTACTTCTCTTCATATTCCAGAAGACGATCCTACAATTTATAAAGAGTTAATACAAATACTTGGGAAGCAAGCGGAAAAATATGAGATGGAACTAATGGTGGATGTTTCACCAAATTCTTTACACCATTTAGGTCTTATGTATGAAAATGTGGAACAGCTATTAGATTGGGGGATTACTGGGTTACGTATTGATTATGGTATAGATCCGAAACAAATTGCACGTATATCACACAAAATGAAGATTGCATTAAATGCTAGTACAATTACTGAATCATTTTGGAATGCGCTTCTTGAGGAAAGTGTGAGAGTAGATTGTGTAGAAGCATGGCATAATTTTTATCCACGTCCTGAAACAGGGCTTGCTAAATCATTTTTAAAAAAGCAAAATCAATTTTTGCGTGAATGCGGTATAAAAACAATGGCATTTATTCCAGGTGATGGTGAAAAAAGAGGACCTTTATATGAAGGGCTTCCTACATTAGAAAAACACCGATATATGCGCCCGCTTGAGGCATATTTGGAACTTGTGGAAGATTGCTTCGTTGATAAAGTATTAATTGGAGATATAAGTGGGAGTTTACAAAGTGTACAAGAAATTACAAGTGCAAATAAAGGGATTATTCCAATACGTTATAAACCGCTGATTAGTGAAAGAGAAGTATTAGAAACAGTAGAGCGAGTACATACGAATAGGCTTGATCCAGCGCGTGATGTCATTCGTTCTGTAGAATCTAGAGAAGGACATACTGTTATTTTACCAGCGATGAATACAGTTCAAAGAAAGATAGGGAGTATTACAATTGATAATGAACTGTACGGTAGATATGCAGGTGAAATACAAATCGTTATAAATGATCTATCAGAAAATGAAAAGGTGAACGTAATTGGAACGGTTTTCGAGGAAGATCTATCATTATTGTCTTACGTAAATGCAGGAAAGAAATTTGAACTTATCTCGAAAGAATAGAAAATTATTGATGTTTTTTCGAATGTATTTCCACATGTCGAGCCTTGTAGGAGTGCTATTTTTTGTTAAACATTATCCGTAAAATGGATAATGTTTTTTTATTTCTATTAAAAAAAGTATTTGACGAATAAAAAGAAACAATGTATTGTTTTGTCTTGTGAATAAAATATTTATATAACAAAACAAAAAGGAGAGTTTAGAATGAATCAATATATTGGTAATTTAATTATTCGTATTGTGTTAGGAGTTACGTTCTTTGCACATGGCTTAGCAAAGTTTCAATCAGGTATTGATAATGTAGCAGGTTGGTTTACAAGCATTGGCTTACCAGGTGGTCTCGCATATGGGGTTGCAACATTTGAATTAGTTGGTGGTCTATTATTAATCATTGGCTTAGGTGTTAGATATGTGGGATTATTATTTGCTCTTATCTTGGTTGGTGCAATTGTAAAGGTAAACGGAGCAGCTGGTTTATTAGGAGATGGAAAGAATCCTGGATATGAATTAGATCTTGCATTATTAGCAATGGGTGCGTATTTATTTGTTGTAAAAGCAGAAGGGTATGTAGATCGTTTCTTAAAAGAAAAAGTACTCAAAGCAAAATAAATTATTATATAAAGCACTGTTCTTTTCTGAAGAAGATTTATGAAAAGAACAGTGTTTTTGTATATATCTATTTCGCTGGGGAATTTTTTGGATATTAAAGTATTGACTTGGCACTTAGTTGTAACTATAATTATTACAACGGAGTAATTAGCAATGAAGTGTGAGTTGTAAATAGATAGCATATTTTTTTGGTCTAGTTGTAACTATTTCAGTTACAACTTAGGGTTATTATAACAAGTAAGGAAATATAAAATAATAAAAGTGTAAATGTATATAGAAAAACGGAGGAAACAACATGTCAAAATTACATTTAGAAGTCTTTACAGGATCTGAACAAGCCTTTCAAGTTACATCAACGATTATTTATGGAGAGAAAGATGCAATTGAACATACTCGTAAATATTTAATCGCATTTGATGAGGTTCTTGCGGAAAACCTTTCAAGTGAAGAAATTCAAACTGCAATGAAGAAACACTTTCCAAATGTAAAAGTACTAGAAATCGGACTTGTTTTAGCAGCAAATGCATTTGGAGGGAAGAAATAATGGAACAAAAAACAAATTTAGAGATTATCCGAAGCACATATGAAGGGCCATCTTCATCTAATGCAAAACATTTACTAGAAGCTCTTGCTGAAAATGTGGAATGGACAGAAGCAGCAGGTTTTCCTTACGGTGGGACATATATTGGTGTGGAAGCAGTAATGGAGAATGTATTTAGTCGTTTAGGATCGGAATGGAATGATTATAAAGCAAGCGTAAATATGTACCATGAAGTAGAAGGAAAAGATGTCATCATTGCTGAAGGAGTTTATTCGGGAATTTATAAAGAAACTGGCAAAGCATTTGAAGCAGATTTCGTTCATGTATGGCAGCTTGAGAATGGAAAAATCGTAAAGTTCAAGCAATATGTGGATAGTCACGTTGTTAGAGAAGCGATGAAAGCTTAAAAATGATAAACAAATGGAATCGGCTATTTGCAGGCTATTTCATTTGTTTTTGTAACAATTAGAGGAGATATCAAAATACATACTATGAAAAAATGGATAATAGGGATGATTACGACTATCGCAATTGTAATGGGTGTTATATTTGGCGCTTATAAATTTCTTGAGTATGCCGAAGTAGAGGATAAACGTTTAAAGGAGCAGAAAGTAATTGCTCAAAAGGAAAAGAAGGTAGTGGAAGAAACGCCGCGAGTTAGTGAAGATGAAATCATATCTACTATGCATAAGATGGTACATCAAAAAGTAAAATCCTCTGAGAAATGGGGATTTATTGAAATGACACAAAAGGAAATTCGTAATGCAAAGAAAGCTGTAGAGAGTAGCAAAAATTTTAATTATAAATCAAAATTACTTTCCATTTTAGAACGCTGGGAAAGAGGGGAGTTTTCGCAAACAGTTGAGGAACATAACTTTTTTTGGGAAATTCAAGGCGGTGATACTGGAAAAGCAACAGAACGTTTATCGCCAGCAGAAGAACAGCAGTATTTAAAAGAAATGAGAAGTAAAAAGTGAAGAATGTAAAAACATCGCCATTATGTTAAAGATAATGGCGATGTTGATCTATTAAGAGTGCTGCCGTACTAAAGTTTGGCTAGGCTGATGAGCAACTGTTTTAAAATGAGAAAATAAATAACAGCCAGTAACAACGATAATCGTCCCAAAGATTTGGATCCAAGTTAGTTCTTCTCCTAAGAAAAGAAACGCTAAAACGGCAGTGAAAATTGGATTGAAATTTAGGAAGATACCTGATGTAGTTGCTCCTAATTTTTGAACGCCAATATTCCAAAACACCATACAGACCACAGTTGAAATTAAGCCTGTGTATAGTATTGAAGTGATAAATGAAGCATTAATATGAGAGACCGTAAAGTTTGGTATGTTAAATGGAAGCAATATGATAACGCCAAAAACTCCTGAATACAAAGTTGCCATCATCGGCGTAGTTGTTTTTGTTGCCCATTTACTACAAACAGAATAAATGCCCCAAATACAAACCGCAGCCATCATCCACAAATCTCCACTATTAAAATGTAATGAAAATAACAGTGCGATATTTCCTTTTGAAAGGACGAGAATTACACCAAAAAAAGAAAGAATCATAGAAAGAATTTGAAGTATATTTATTTTTTCCTTTAAGAATAAAGATGAAAAGAGTGCAATTGAAATCGCGTTTAACGTAGAAATAAGTCCAACGTTTGTTGCGGATGTTTCTTCTAACGCTAAGAATTGAAAAATGTTAAAGAGAACAACGCCGGTGATTCCCATAAGTAGTAAGGGAAGAATAGCGGCACGTGGTGGAAAAAGTTTCTTTTCTTTAAACCAAACAATTGGTAATAGACAAACAATCGCAATGATCCATCTTAAACTTGTGAGAGTCATCGGAGAAGCATGACCCACAAGTGATTTTCCAACGACGAAATTCCCCCCCCATAGTAAGCTTGTTAGCAATAATAAAAATACATAAAAATAAGGCATAGTTTGGAACTCCTTTTATTAGTGTATAAATTGAAAAACTGATAAAAAACCTTTCTTTTTTGGGGGAAGAGAGGATCCGTCCATGGATAGAAGCGGTCAGGTACTTTTTTAGCCCCATGCCGAGTAAAAACAAAAAGAGAAAATGAGTGTATGTCCTTTTTTGTTTTCATAGCAGTGACTTATGTGTTGAAAACACAAAATGGATTTATAGCGTATGAATTGTAAATAATTTTAGCATTTTTCTTTGTTATCTAATATATTCTTTTGTATAATGGTGAAAATTCAATAAAATGTTTTGTTAAGGGTTATAATTAAAAAATTTTATTCAATTTCATTCAGTGTATTATATGTTTTTCCGAAGAATCGTCGGTAAAGAAAAGGAGGGTTTTTATGGAGTCATCAGTTATTAAAGTGTTAGATGATTTAGACGTACAGATTTTAGATATTTTACAAAAGGAGTCACAAGTAAGTAATGCCGAACTTGCACGTCGTGTTAATTTGTCGCCAGCTGCGATGCATGCACGAATAAAAAGGCTAGAAGGTGAAGGTTTCATCGATAAACAAGTCGCGATTTTAAATCAAGAAAAGCTTGGATTCGATTTATTATGCTTTATTTTTATGAGTACAAATATTCATCAATCTGAAAAACTTGAAGTATTGGAAAGAGAACTGGAATCTATGCCTGAAGTACTAGAATGTCATTGTTTAACAGGAGAGTACGACTATTTATTAAAAGTTGCGAATCGGGATCGAAAGGAACTGGAACATTTTATTAGAAAGTTAAATAAGCTCGGAATTACAAGAATACAAACGAGCTTAGCGCTGCGTGAAATTAAATATTCTACAGTATTACCAATACGAGATTCAAAAACAAGTACTGAATGAGATATAAAACCATTTTTTAGATGGGAGAGAGGATCCGATCATGGATAGAAGCGGTGGGGCTCGTTTTGTTTCTGGAGCAGTGGTTTATATGTTTGGGAAATTAGGATATTTTCTAAAAGATTGTTGTATTTGTATTAGATTGTTTCCCTGTTAAAATATGTTATATATTTTCCGATAAATGTGATTCCGAATAATGTAAATATGGGGGGTGGAGAAATGTATTGGGAGACTCTTCCTAATTGGTTTTGGGCAACATATTATTTATTTTTATTAATAACATTAGGGACTGCAATATTTTATGTTATACGAAAGAAAATGAAAAGGTTGTCCATTTTAGCCATTGTTTTTGCTATAACAGTTCCAATAATTAGTTTGATAAATAGCATTGGAAGAGCGGAAGGAATTAATGAATTTGAACATTTAATAAATCAATTACAACAAGGGGCTATCTGGTCTATATTCGCAACCATAGGTTATTTATTTTTATTCGTATGGTGGTTTTTGTTGCTAGTTAAAAGTAAGATTGAAAATCAAGTTATAGTTTCAAAGTGACCTCTAGTTGTTGAGGTCTTTTAGTATGCATTTCTCAACATTGCAACCGTATTATAATTAGATTTTTGACACGCTGAAATCATCATATATGTCTTTTCAAATCTCAAATTCCACTTTAACCCGCATTATGTCAATATTTTAATAGCATGGTCAAAAAATAGCCGAAAATTGAAATGGGTATATAGAAGAAATCGGTATTTATTTTTATCCCGCATTAACGGGCAGTAAGACCCTCATCTCAAGATTCAGAGAGAAACGAGGAGATAGGTGGGGGATCAATTGCCCGTAAAAGCCCGATTGGTAAGGGCTAATAATCAGTGGGGGATGAAGAAAACCCCCACTGATTAAAGTTTCATTTTATATAAAAAATTCAGAATAATAATTGACGTGTTCGGATGGAAGTGTGTATTATTATATAAAATTATAAATTAATATACATTATAAGTTGTGAATATTTATTTTTATGTTAAGGAGATATATTATGCAAATTTCTAACGCGATTACAAGTGATGTGAAAGAAATATATAACTTAATAGAAATATATTCGAAAGAGGGAGTTGTTCTGTCGCGTTCACTTTTGTCTCTTTACCAATATCTACAGTGTTTGTATGTTGTGAAAGAGGAAGGGGAAATTTTAGGAGTTGTCGGTTTACATGTTTTAGGTGAAGATCTTGCCGAAATACGATCATTAGTCGTATCGGATACATATGCAGGTAAAGGGTTAGGACGTATGTTAGTCAATCATGTAATAAGTGAGGCTTCTAAAATAAAGGTAAGAAGGGTCATTTCTTTAACGTATCAAACTACATTTTTTAAGAAGTGTGGATTTGATTTTGTTGATAAGGAATCGCTACCTGAAAAAGTGTGGATTGATTGCAGACATTGTCTGAAATTTGATTGTTGTGATGAAGTTGCGATGATTCGGTATGTGATTTGAGGTTTAGTATGAAATAGATAATTAAGATAAACAGAAGGAGGAGGGGATAGCCTCCTCGTTAATTAAATTAATGTATGTCCACCTTCAACATGAAGAGTAGTTCCAGTGACAAATTGATTTTGCATTAAATATAGTACACCATCAGCTACATCTTTTGCCTGTCCAACTCGTTTGACAGGGAGTTTATTTGCTATCTCCTTATAGAATTTGTCCCGCGCTTTCAGCGGCATTTTGCTACGTGACGGTGTATCAATAATGCCAGGAGAGACGATATTTACGCGAATAGGAGCGAGTTCTAATGCTAATGTTTCTCCAAGATTAGAGACTGCTGCATTTACTGCACCAAGCGTAGCTGAACCAGCCATTGTTTTATAGGCAACTACGCCTGAAAATAATGTGATTGATCCGTCTTTCGTAATCTTAGGTGCACCATATTTTGCAGCATAGAATTGTCCCCAAAATTTATTTTCGAACAACTGGCGCGTTTTGCTTACTTCTGTATCAAGGAAAGCTCCTCCGAATGTTTCAGCTGCTGTAATAACTAAATGATGGATTGTATTTATTTCTTCAAAGAATGACTGTACTTGTTGCTCGTTTGTTATATCAAGTGTATAAGTTGTTACATTTCCCGCTAATACCTTTTGTGCCTCTTTTAATTTGTCTTCGGATCGGCTGGCGATAATAACATCTGCACCTTGCGCTAATACCAATCTTGCTGTTTCTAAACCAATACCTGAACTCCCGCCAATAATAGCTACTTTTTTTCCTTTTAGCATCTTTATGCCTCCTAATTATTTCGTTTTTACTTTGTTGCCATCATTGTAGTTTGAAGAATTCCATATTTGAAGTAGTGATATTTATTTCATATAGTTACATTTCGGAAAGTTTTTTATTATATAAGGGGAATCGGAGCGGAAAAAATTTAAAGTACTTTAACTAACAAAAAAGGACCCACGGGTCCTTTTTTGTTAGTTTTCTAGAGTTAGCCCAAAGCGCTTTAATTCGATAAAAATACCTTCTAATTGTTTCCCTTTATCCGTGAGGGTATATTCCACTCGGGGAGGAACTTCAGGATATACTTTTCTTGTTACAATACCTTGACTTTCTAATTCTTTAAGGCGAAGTGAAAGTGTTTTTGGGCTGATACCATCCATTGATTTTTGTAGATCACTAAATCGCAATGTTCCTTCAATAAGAAGGTCACGAATAATTAAAAATGTCCATTTTGTTCCAATTACGTCAAGTGTTTTTGCAATAGGACAAGGTATACCAGGTGAACCTTTCGTTAATACAATCGGATATACATTGCTCATGGAAATAGCCTCCATAAAAATTTTTTTAATTGATTTACTTTATAGTATCACAAAACTATCCTTTTAGTAACTATATGAAAAAAATATCACTACTTCCAAAAGGGAAACTACTGGATATAAAATAGCATTAGGAGTCACAAATAATTTCTAAACTAAGGGGGTGACTATGATGAAAATAAAAAATCAAACAAAAAAGTTATGGTGGTCATTTAGTTTTCTCGTAATTTGTATTGTTATAATCGGTACCGTACTTACTGCGTGCAGCAATACAAAAATGTCTGCTTCTAAAAGTGAAATTCAATTGTTGAAAGGCAAGCCAGAGCCTAAAACAATGACAATCGATCCTTCATTAAATCAAAAAGAAGCTACAGCAATGATTCATGCAGCCCAACGTTTTTATGCATTTTGGGATACTGGTAATGAGGAGCTTATTCCGCAAACCGTTACAGAGAAATTCTTTGATAATACGTTGCCAAAAGGGCGCCCACAAGGTCCTCAAGGCTTAGCGTTTGCTGCGAAAAACTTTCGTAAAGTCGTTCCAGATATACATTGCAAAATTGAGGATTTATTAGTGGTTGGTGATAAGATCACAGCTCGTCTTTCCTTTACAGGAACACATGATGGAAAACCGATTAACTTTTTTGCCATTGATATTTTACGTATTAAGGATGGAAAAATTACTGAAGATTGGCATCTAGAAGATAACCTTACTCTTATGCAACAACTTGGAGTAGTAGCTGAGAACTAAATGATAGCGGTACGAAAAAGTGTGGATTTAGATATATGCAATTCAATCAATAAAAGATAAAGGGGAAGAAAATGATGAAAAATATATTAATAATAAATGGTCATCAAAAATATAGTGCAGACGGAGGGAAATTAAATCAAACATTGGTTGATCGCATGGTCAGTCTACTAAGTGAAAAGAGTCATGTGAAAACAACGATTATTCAAGATGGATACAATATTAAGGAAGAACAACAAAAGTTTTTATGGGCGGATGTTATTATCTATCAAACACCGATTTATTGGTTTAGTGTACCAGGATTATTTAAAACGTATATGGATGAAGTATATGAGTACGGCCTCTTTTTTAAAGGAGGAGATCAATATGGAGCAGGAGGGTTATTAACAGAGAAAAAATATATGTTTTCCACTACATGGAATGCACCTAAAACAGCGTTTCAAGATTCCTCACAATTTTTTGAAGGTGAGAGTTTAGAAGAAGCAATTGGTCATTTGCACCGAGTACAGAAATTTATTGGTATGAGTCCTTTAAAGAGTTTTGCGTGCTATGATGTAGTCAAAAATCCTAATATTGATATGTTTTTAGCAGAACTTGAAATGCATGTAAAAGAAGTGGTGAATCTTTCCTAAATTTTAAAAATAAATAGCTAGTAAAACCTCAATCTGAAGATTGAGGTTTTACGGTTATGCAAGTTATCCATATTATATAAATGCGGATTGAAAGACCGACGTAAAACCATTTCTTTTAGGCGGGAGAGAGGATCCGATCATGCGTAGGGGCAGTCAGTGCCTTTTTTAGCCCTATGCCATGTGAAAACAGAAGGAGAAAATGAGTGAAGAACTTCTTTTGTTTTCATAACCGCGACTTATATACCGGAATTTTAAAATGAGTATATATAAATAGTTAAGTGAATTGATTTCAATACTCTTTAGCTGATTCCATATGGTGAATCCATAACTTTGAAAAATCCGTCCAGCCAAAAGAATCAATGGTTACGTTCTTTAAAGAAGAGGGATATGTTTGCTTTTTTAAAACATGATAATTAAATAGGATAATGTATTCCGTTCGAAGGAATTCTTCAATTTCGAATATAAGTTTATGACGATGTTCCTTATTTTCTTCGGCTAAGAATGTATTTAGTAAACAATCAATCTGTTTTTGATAGTGAGGATGCATAAAACGGTTGATAAAACAGCTTTTACTTTTAAATACATTGAGAAAAGCTATTTCTATATCTGAATTAAAAACCTCCCCCATTAAAATAATATCGGCGTTTTGATCAATAGAACGATTCGAGTAGTCTGAGACTGGAAAAGGGTGTAATTCCATTTGTATGCCTAAGTTTTGGCAATGCTCTTTTAGCCAAATTGCATCATGAGCACTATCTTTAAAAGAGAAAAAGTAAATATGTATAGTTTCACCTTGATATGTACTTTTTTTCAGGTATTCCTTTGCTTTGCATAAAGAATAAGATTGTTTCGTTGCTGCTCGGCTTCGACTTGGAAAGAAGCTTGATGCGGGGATAGTCCGCATACCTTTTAAATCACGAATAATCGATTCAACGTCATATATTTCTCTCCAAGCTTTTCGAAAATAAATATCATGATGTGGACCAGGTCTTGTAAAGTTAAATGCGGCATATATACACCCGGTTTCTTCTATTTGTACTTCGTGTTCTTTTGTATATTCAGTATTTGGTAGTTCATAGTGTGTATGTATTTGTGCATGTTCCGGAATCCGCCAAAACTCAATACGATCAAGCAACGCCCGTTCTTTAAAATAATCCGTAAACGCTTCTAATATAACTTGATCTTCATCATAACAATGTAATTTAAAAGCTCCCGTCCCGATATAATGGTGATTTTGTATTGTTACATCATGAGGTAAAATGGCTAATTGCATCGAACTTACATAACGTAGGAAAAACAAGTTCGGCTTTCGAAGGTGAAAGCTTATTTGTAGTGGTGATGGTGTTTCAATCTGCACAATCTCTTCAGTTAACCAGGCATAAGGAGAGTGTACACGTTGTAATCTTTCAAATGAAAATTGAACATCTTTAGAAGATAAGATTCTTCCATGATGAAAATGGATGCCTTTTCGTAAATAAAAAGTCCAGGTAAGTTGATCGTCACTAACCTCCCATGTATGTGCGAGGTGTGTTTCAATTTCTTCTGTGACGTAGTTGTAAGTAACTAATGTATCAAAAATTTGACTAATGAGATGACTCTCTGTTGTTACAGCTGCAAATGCTGGATCAAGTGGCAATATTTTTCTTGAGCAAGGTATCTTTAACACGTCATACATATCGTTTAAAGGTTGGTATCCAAAATGCTGTTGTAATTTTTCTTCTAAGCCTTTTCGAAGGGAAGTCGGAAATGGTTGTTTTAAAAGAAGAAATAACTCTTTTAATTTATCTTGTTGTAAGAGGGATTCAGCATAGGGTATAACTACTTCTGAAATGGTATGGAGAAAGAGAATTTCACTTTTATTTCCTCGTCCTCGTCCTGGTGTCCACGTAATTAATTTTTCTTCAGTCATTTTTCTCAGTAAAATTTTCACGTTTTTTGTACTGCAATATAAAATATCGGCTAGTTCTTGCAAGCTATTTTGCATGTATTGTTTTTCTGGATCATGCAATCGTAGTTGAGTATAGTAATCCATCACTTTCATGTTTAAACGACTCCTTCCCAATAAAAGGGGAAATTCTTTAGAATATTCTAACCTTTTTCTTCCACTTTTTCAAAGTAAAATGAATACACATAAGGGGGAAGAAACAATGGGATTTTGGAGTATGCATCGAAATATAAAAATTAGAATTATAACATCATTTTTAACACGAACTGTATCAACAATGATTTTCCCGTTTATGGCGATTTATTTTTCAGTAAAGCTGGGTAGTGTCCTTGCAGGCGTCTTATTATTAGTAAACGTAATGGCAGCGCTGATTATTGGGCTTTATGGCGGTTATATTGGAGATCGATTAGGGCGGAAAAAGGTTATGATTATAGGGCAGGTGATACAAGTTGTTTCGATTGCTTGTATGGGAATTGCGAATTCAGATTATGTAGATTCACCTTGGCTCACTTTCATTTTTATGTTAACGAATAGTCTTGGTTCAGGACTCATGAATCCCGCAACAGAGGCGATGCTAATTGATGTGAGTACACCGGAGAATAGAAAAGTAATGTACAGTATTAATTATTGGGCAATCAATTTATCGATTGCTATTGGGGCTATATTCGGAGGGTTATTATTCGAACATTATCGTTTGCAACTCTTTATATTATTGACTGCAGTAGCATTGCTAACGTTGTATTTAATTTCAGTATATATGGAAGAAGTATATGTAACTCAGAAAACGATGAAAAAGAAGCATGTGTTAAAAGAAATGGTTGAAAGTTATAAAGTTGTTATGACAGACCGGGCATTTTTGATATTTTGTTTAGCAAGTATATGTACGTTATCGTTAGAATTTCAGCTTAATAATTATTTAGGTGTACGCTTGCAAGAGGAATTTGAAACAATTCAATTTGCATTTGGAAATGATATTCGTTTTGATTTAACAGGTATTCGGATGCTAAGTTGGATTTCTGCGGAGAATACGATTTTGATTGTTTTATTTTCAGCACTTGTTATTAAAATGATGAAACGTTTTAATGACCTGAAAATCCTATATGTTGGCTTATTCATCTATACAATTGGATTTACAATAATTGGATCAAGTGATAGCTTATGGATCTTATTAATAGCAGGGCTTTTCCAAACAATCGGGGAGATGATGTATGTGCCAGTTCGGCAATCCATTATGGCCGATATGGTTCCAGATGATGCTCGAAGTTCTTATATGGCAATCAATGGTATGGTCTTTCAGGTGGCAAAAATGAATGGAGCACTAGGGATTATGCTAGGTTCTTTTATAGCATCATGGGGAATGAGCATTGTATATTTTTTAGTTGGTATAAGTAGTATTTTGTTATTTATGAAAGCAATTAATAGGACAAAATACAGTGAAGAAAATATACATCATATAGGATAAGGGAATATGTAAAAAGCGTCTGCTTCATCTAATGTATTGCTAGTGCTTGGGTTCATTAAAAGGTTCTTCAGTTCACCTACTTCAGAGAGTGTGACAATGATGTAACCGCTAATTAATACAATGAGTCCAATGACCCTTAATGTTTGCAAACTAATATTTCTTTGGTTTTCCTCAGAGTTATTTGGGGGCGTTAAAGTTTGAGTGTTGTTCATCGTAGGGCTCCCATCTTTTTATTTATATATGTGCTAAACAATTGTATGACTTATGGATGATAAATAAAAAGAATCAAAATCATAGTCATTTTCACTATATGAGAAATGCCTAAAAAAGTGATTAAAAATAGGGGTGTTCAGTTCATACTTATACGCCTCTCTAAAAATCCTATCAGGTTGATAATGCTTCCATTTGAACAATTTTTCCTTTTTCATACCGATCACACACCTTTTTTAGAGTAATAGTATCAGTATGTCCAAGATTTAGAGGTTACTTGCATGTATCTTGAAGTTTTTGCAACGGAACCAGTTGTACTGTAGGTACCATCTTACTGTTTGCAAAATAATATCATGATGATAATGCTTCCACTTGAATAAATTTCGCTTTTCCATACTGATCACGCACCTTTTTTAGAGTAATAGTATCAGTATGTCCAAGATTTAGAGATTACTTGCAATTATTGTTGCTTTGAAATAAATTCGTACCGTTTTGAATAAAGTTTAACCGTTTGTAAAAAAGTTGCACCGTTTTGCATCATCAGGTAAAGCTGCCACGGTAAAACTCCTGAAGTTTTGATCAAACTTTATTCCAAACCAAAAATTAGAACAATATCCATTCTAAAACAAAAAAATAGGATAATTCTATATAAATTGTGATTAAATAATATATGGAATGTTGAAAGTATTATTTGTTATAGGAAGCAGGTGTACTGAGAGTGAAGAAAGTAATAGCAACTATTTTTATAGTAGGGTTTAGTGTGCTACTACTATATTTATTTACTGATGTTTTTACAAAAATAAAACTCCAACAACCGGTAGGAGATTATTTATCAGAGCATTATGGGATAAAAGATGGAGAGTTTAAAATTCTTTCTGCACATGATAATTGGATTGAAGGAGGGGATATTCAAACTTATGTAGAAATAAAAAAACCGTATTATACTACTACTTATTTAACCGTAGACCGAAATTCTTATGAGATAGATGAAGAGGATAGTAAGTATGTCTTCTTAGATATATTTAAAGGGGCTTATATTCAACAACATAGTGATGTTTTAAAACAATCAAATAAAATTATTAAAAAATATAACTTATTAAGTGAATCTACTGACGCATTTGAAATGGAGAAACAAAATTTCTATTACTATTTAAACTTTACTATTGATGAACAGCAGGAAAAAGAATTACTTACAAAGTTCAAACAAAGCCAAGAATTAAACACAAAAAAATTAATTAAAACTTTAAAAATTAGTGAATCTAGAATTAATTCTTATTATAAGGGGGTTGTGAATTTTAATTATTATTATAACGCCGAAAAAAATAAGGGGAATATACCGGATATCCTAAGTGTTATGGATGACTTTAAAAAGAGTAATGTTTTAACAGAAGGTGTTTATAATATAGTACTTCAGCCCAGAAGTTCTTCAGGTGGACAACATGATGGTAAGGAGAGTTATGTTATGTTTAGTGTAGATAAATCAGGTGAATTTAAGGTAATAAAAAAAGATGAATATAGGGGATGATTCATACATACAAGGTTAAAAAAGTACGCGTATCAAATAAACCCTGACTTCATAAACGGGCGCAATTGTATAGAAACACGGGCAGAAAATGATCAAACTTTTTTATAAAAACTGTACACACAATCCCAAAGAAAGAGTCGATTTTGATCAATCTTTTTTCAAAATCGATTCTTTTTGTGTACCATAGAATGTGAGTTTGTAAGAGGTTTTTGATCAAACTTTATACCAAAGCAACAGTTGTACGAAACCAACAATCTCGTAAGATATTTGGAGATAAAAAGCTTTGAATCTCTTGAGCAAATAGTTGTAATTCATCAGATACAGAAATAGACATACAAAAACGCCATCCTTTCCTATGATTCTACAGAAAGAATAGCGTATTTTTTCATTTTAGGGGGTATTTTGTTTTATTGGCTTGATAGCGATGTGGTGCTACCCCATAAAGAATATTGATATGTGAGGGTTTTACTGCCCGCGAATAGCGAGATAAAATGAATGCGAGTATTTTTACATATGAATCTATGAAAAAGTTGATGAAATTGTCAGCTTTTTATTTTTGAAAAAAATTGTTTATCTATTTTTATAAAAAAATGTTTTTTTGACCCCTATAAAATTTTTATTTCCTCCGAATATGTATAGTGAAGAAAGCAAATGGAGGAAAAATCATTATGAAAAAAACACTATTAAAAGGCACTATGGTAACTATGATGGCATGCAGCCCGTTTCTGATGGGAACAGCAGCGTATGCTAGCGAAAACACAGATGCGGTAAAAACAACGGAAACTGAAAAAACAACGGAAACTGAAAAAACATCTTTAGTACAAGGTGACGTCTTTTATTTTGTGAAAACTATGGTTGAAGATATTAAAATGGCTCTTGCGACAAACGATTTAGAGAAAGCGAAGCTATTGTCTGAGCAAGCCGCGGAACGAATTACTGAAGCAAGTGTACTAATTGAAAAAGGAAAAGGCGATCTTACACAAGATACATTAGAAAAAGCGGCGGAAGACTTAGAAAAAGCAGATAAGCTTTCTGGCGAAGAGAAAGCAGAAACAGAAAAACCTGCTGGCGAAGAAGAAAAAGAAGCAGCGAAAGTAAAAGTGCACATCGGAAACAACATCGAAGCATTAGCAAAAGTGCTAGATCAAGTGAAAAATCCGAAAGCAAAAGCTGCAATTACCAAAAATATAGAGAAGAGTTTTTCAAAGATTGCAGCTAAAATAGAGAAAGAGAAAGAGAAAGAGAAAGAGAAAGAGAAAGAGAAAGAGAAAGAGAAAGAGAAAGAGAAAGAGAAAGAGA
>NZ_JAEHBX010000056.1:0-33793 GCF_016483395.1 Bacillus cereus group sp. N21 | reverse complement strand
TACTTCCCTACTGGGAGCTTCTCGAATTTTGCAATACCTTGCTCGTTTGTTTTGCCTTGGACTACTAAAGTGCCTTGTTCATCGTAAATTGTGAATTCTGCGCCTGGTAGTTTGTTATTCCCATCCGCTACATCCACCTTTGTTATTTCAAGGCTGCCTTCTATTTTCTTATCTTTTACAATGTGTTTAATAATTTCTCCATCTTGCTTAATTTCAAAGGAGAAGGTTTCTTCATTTATCACATATCCAGCTGGTGCGAGTGTCTCTTTATATGTGTACTTTCCTGCTGGGAGCTTCTCAAATTTCGCAATACCTTGCTCGTTTGTTTTGCCTTGGACTACTAAAGTGCCTTGCTCATCATAAATGGTGAACTCTGCTCCTGGAAGTTTATTATTTCCATCCGCTACATCTACTTTTGTGATTTCAATTGTTCCTTTTGCTTTTGTATTTTTTGCGATTAATTCGATTTTCTTTCCATTTTCCTTAATGCTGAAAGGAATTGGTTCTTTAACTAAGATGTAGCCCACTGGAGAAGATTTTTCGATAAATTGATACTCCCCATACTTTAAATTATCAACTTTGATTAGGCCATCTTTATCCGTTGTGTACTCACGTATTGAATTCCCTTTTGCATCCGCAAGGATAAATACTGCGCCTTCCAATTTCTTCTTACCATCTTGATCTACTTTCAAAAGCTGTACATTTCCTTTGATTTGTTCATTCTTCATTTCAATAACAGCAACTTCACCTGTTTTCACTTCAAAAGACTTTGGAGTGGAGTCTAACACATATCCTACAGGTGCTTTTACTTCTTTGATAGTGTACGTCCCTAGCTCTAAGTTACCTAGTTCAGCTACACCGTTTTTATCTGCTGTAATCGTTCCCATAACTTCTTGGTTGCTATTTAAGACTTCAAACACTGCACCTGGAAGTGGCTTTTTATTCTCATCCACTTTCATTACTTTTAAGCCGCCATTTGCTTTCCAGTACACTTGTAAGTCTGTACTTACTTGCTCTGTACTACGTTCTAACAAAACCGTTGCATCCTGGATGGTTTCAGTTCCCTTATATGCAATCGCATTATAATTCGTTAGATTTGAAACGACTTTTAAGGATAGTTCGTTACTCTTAGAGGATTTTGGTACTTGAATACGGAATTTTTCTCCTAACTGGAACGTTTCTTTTGCTTCACCTTGTTCTGTGACAACACGTGTACCTTGTGGTGCATTGTTCATTCGCACTACGAATGTACCCTTTTTCGCATTTGTTTGTACTGTATACGTTGTTGTTTCGAAGTATTCACCGTTTAGTTGTGCCTCTTGCTTATCAGTTGGAACCACATTCATATATACATCTTGTGTATCTTGACTCTGATCCGCTGCATGAATGATTGCTTTCGTTGCTTTTTCAACAGCTGCATCTTTAAATTGTAATTCTGCCGTATTGATTTGCCCCAATGAATTCCATAAGGCCAGCTGTGTCGAATAATGCGCCTGTTCCCAAGTGGAAACCCCTAATTCTTCTGGACTCTTTTGTGGGTATCCATTTAACAAGACACGGTACACAATATCATTTGTTCGTCCGCTCTCAGGAAGGTCTGAACCATTTGGGGACTTCAATCCATAGACCAGGCAATAGGCAACTTGACCCTTCGAATTTTTCAAAAGTTCAGTACGTATATCTTTCCCAAACTGTGGAGAGTACGCCCACTTCATCTCGTACTTTTCATGATTGATGACCTCCGCACTTGCTTTATTAAGCGGTATGAGGAAGCTCATGAGTAGTAAGAGTATACTCATTCCCATTAGCAATAATTGATAAGATCGTTTCAAAATCATTTTGACAGCTCCTTTAGTAGTATCAAGTTTTCAAAGAACTAAATAACTTAATTTTCTGAAATATAAAACCATAAAAATAAGTTAAATTTGTTTCTTTTATTGATTGTTCATTTACAATATAGATGTATAATTATTTTTTACTAAAACTTAAATCATTCTAATTTTGCTCGGTAATACGTGGAATAGAACAACTTCTCAACTGGTTGTTCAAGTAGATTTGCAAGAAAAAAAGCTCTACTCTCAACTAGCCCTTTTTTTCCAGTCTCTATATGATACAAAGTTTTTATTGGAATATTAGAGATTCGAGAAACTTCCTTAATTGTAAGTCCTTTTGCTTCTCTAACATTACGTATTATTGTCAAATTCTCACCCCCTTAACTACATTCTATTCTCCTTAAAGGAGAATGTCAACACTAAAAGGATAAAAAAGTATCCCTTTGGTAAATAAATTGATTGGAGTGAAATACATGATCCCTAACTTTTTCGGAGAAAACGTTAGAATATTAAGAAATTTTAAAGGACTAAATATGAAAGAACTAGGGGATATACTAGGTGTAGCCAGTAGTACAATTTCGAATTGGGAAAACAATAGAAAACAACCTAGTTTTGAAATGCTTCAAAAAATCTCCCTTTATTTTAATGTTAGTACAGATCGACTTTTGAATCATAAAATTGTTGATGATGATTTATTTACAGATGAACAACGCAAAGAGGTAGTAGAACGTTTAGCCCAAGACCTATATGAAAGTTACAAAAGTATTCCCGATAGGGATAAACCTTTTTTAGAAAATGAATTACTTGAGTACGCTAAGTATTTGAAACATCGAATCGATATTAAAAATAGTATTCAAAAAAACAACTAGCCAAGATACTATTCTGAATTTCCCTGACTTGATTTAATAAACTCAATTAGTTGTAATATTTCACGATAAGTGTCTAGGACTGAATTATCCTTGTCTAATGTTTCATTAAACCAATTTTTATCTAATTGTAATTCCATATAGAGATCCCCCTATTTTTATATTAAATTTTTGAATTTATTGCCAAAGTGGCACGGAATTTTTTCGTTTTTTAAAAATGTACCACCCCCAAAATGCAAGTAAGACGCCACCAAATGGTGACGTCTTACTTTTTTATATCAACTTACTTTTCACCCGCCTCCGGGATCAGTTTTCATATAGGGGTCAACTTGCATATACATTATTTTAGAATTTTCTTGTTTTACTTCTTGTTGTGAGCTTGTTGTACCTGGTTGACAAATCGCTACCAATATCATTAAAGTATAAAAAATAGTAATGATAAATCTATTCAACAGTTCCCACCTCTTCCCTTATTAATTCACGTTTTACATATTGAGAATAGAAAATATTACCAGTTAATTCAAATGCCTCTAGAGCTTGTTTCAACCCTATTATATCACCATTTACTTTAGAATATGAGTACATTTGGAATGGAGAAAACCCATTTCCATCTTTCTTTACTTCTTCGTATAATATTTTCCCCTTTACTTTATCTCCATACATAGATTCATAAAAAGCTAATTCTGATTTACTAATAAATCGAAAATCAATTTTATCTAGATTAAACCCATTAGCAATATATAAATGAGCTAAAGTAGTCTTAAATGCAAGATATTTTTGAGCTTTTTGTGCTACTTCAATGTTTTCACACATTGATATAGCTTTTTTTATGTACTTTTCTGCTGTTTTTATACATTCGAAAGTATAGCTCTCCCCCAAGCAACACCAAGCTGTTGCTTTAATGGTATTAATATCCATTTTAGAATTAAGAATTTCATAGCAAGTTTTTCTACAATTTTCAATATCATTTTTCATTAAATAAATATATGCTAGTCTTTCTTTATATTTCATTTGTAAACATTTCTTTATATAAGACTGATCTATACCAACCAAGTTAACTTTAAGTTTATCCGCATATGGGATTATCGCATTATAATTCTGTTTATCATACATCGCTTCCATATAAATTATATTTAATGCAGCCTGGCAATCTGGATCTGCTGAGAAATCATTTTCATAAATTTCATCAAGTAGTTTTTGTCCTCTAGCTTCATTTTGGTTTCGCTTATTTTGTATTTGATATATAGTTATATACTTTTCTACACTTGCTGTTTTCTCATGTTTTTCTACTAATTTTTTTATTAAGTCAAATTCACCCATGGCCTGACAATAACATAGTGCCTTGCGAATATTTAATGGTCCTGTACAAAGAAGGATATATTGATGAATAAAATAGGTTTTTTCTTCTGAATTTTCACAAATATATTGAACAAGTTCTAGAAACACTTCAAATTTAAATTCTTCTGTCTTTCTTTGTAATCCATTATTAATAGTTGTTCTACTTGTTCCAATATCTTTAGCAATTTTTCTAGTGCTCAACTTCTTTGATTCTTTAATTTTTAATAACTCTTTCATCAACCTCTCCACATGAATGCCTCCCCTTAAAGCAAAAGTTACTTCCCAGTAAGAACATTTTTTAGAAACTCATAATTTTTATGAGTTATTCTCTCTAGCGCATTAAGATAAAATTGATTCTTTATTCTAAATATGATTAATTATCATCACGGATTTTTTACTTATGACTTAATAAAAAGTGATAGGCGATATACTAAATTGAAGAATACTTTCAACCTAATCTATTGTTCTTCTTACTATATAGATACCATTATTTTACCATGTAACCCTTATCAATTGATGTTCTTTGGGCTGTCTAAAATATTTCTCAAGTTTTTGTATATTTTACCACAAAACAGAACTTACGTTCTGTTTTGTGGTAAAAAAAATAAACTTTCTGTTTTTTTATCATCTAATTCAATAATATATTTACAGTTAGGATAATATAACACTCTCAAAGGGATTGATATTATCTCAATAACAATATAATATATAACATATGAATTATAACTAAAACTTACATAATTAATTTTGAATTAAAAAATAAATCATAAAACCCCCACAACACACCCGTTTTAGATTGGTCTATAGTTTGGCGACTCTAACCAATTTAAAACTCCAATGAAAGTAGGGGTCTTAATTCACAAATCAATATTCACTTCTATAAAAATTATAACACAAAGTGAATGTGGTGTGAATAAGAACCTCTATTTTCCCAAGATTTTTCTGTAAGTGTGTACAGAGGGAAAAATAGGAGGTCTTTTTGTGTTATTAACTAATTTTTTACTGAGTACAGCAAAACGAGAATTAAGTCCGCAATTATATCGTATCCCTAAGTGTAAAGAGGGAGCTATCAATCAAGCAGTCAAAAGTGTGATCAAAGATATTGATAGCATTCTTTTAAATTTAGAGAACGTAACTACAAAAGAATTCTTCGAAAAAACTCCACGCCGATATGAGGCATTGGAAGTCGTACTTTCCTATCTTGTTCAAGAGGGTTACTCCCAAATGAAACAAGTACAAATTAGCCAAAAATCAGGTATTTCTGTACCTCTGATTAACTTTATTCTAAATTGGTTAGAAGATCTGGAAGTATGTCACCAAATTAAAACAAGACGCCACAATAAAATTGCGCCATCTATTTATATTTTGAGCCTACATAATAATTATTTAAAAATCATTGAGTATTTTAAGCAAAAATGGGCATTAACAATCAATATTTTTTCTACATTCACTGAGCTTTTGTCCAAGAAAATTGGTAAGAACAAGAAGAAGGAAACAAATAAAGAAGAAAATTCTCCAGTCTCTACATGCCATGGCTTTGACTTATTCACCCCCGTTGAACTTGTTGAAGTAGAAGTGGAGGAACAAGAAAAGGATGAGCAAGAAACGAATTCTAACGAAGATAAAAAATTGGAAACTAGCTTACAAGAGATACTGGCGGCAAGATTACAAGAAATGAATGATTTTATGAGTGAAGATCAGAAGAAGCTTTATCTCTACATGTTAAGTAAAGATACAAATATTACTGAAAAAGATGCTTATACAATTGCATTGCGTATGCCACCAGACGTAGATTGGGAGGTAAGAAAAACTTTCGAGGAGTGTGTACGTCATTTTGAGCATACTCAATCAGATGTAAGTACTCCTGCGCATTTCATAGAGATGTACACAAATAAACTCCATGCGTATAGGAAAATACGCATGGAGAAGTATAAAAAAGATAGAGAATCTAGAGTAGACATTGACTTTAAAAAGTTAAATGAGATGCTAGATCCTACCTCTTAACTTTTATTTCTCACAATAAAATAAAGTTAATGTAGCCTTGTTCAAAAAAATTGAAGCTAACAAGGCTTTTTGTCATGCAATCATAATTGTTATTTTTAAAATCTATTAATCTTATTATTTAATTTCAAGGTGTTAGCGCCGTTTTCAGCAAAAAAATACGTGAGATTTATCATAGAATGCCAGCTAACTTTCATCAGCAATTAAACAAGGAATTAAATAAGAAGAAATCTCTAAGTCCTTGTGAGAGTAAGGATAAATGTCCTAAAATAAATCCTAATGTATTTAATGTTTTTAATTCTTTTAAAACAAGATTTAATAATAAGAGTATCCTATATTTCTAGTTTGAATTTCAGTTTTAAAAATACTTACACATATCTAAAAAAATCTTATATCTCAAAAAACGAACAATACTCGTACAATATGTGCAAATCATTCATCTAAACTAGAAACATACTAAAATCCATATTCCAACTGTATTCAAACAAATACGAGATCTATATGCACAAATCAACCTTATGAATTACTGATGAATTAGGCATGAAACTGTGATGTTTTCGTTCATCGTCTAATTCATCACTTGCGGTTGTCAAAAAACGTTGATATATAGGGAGGTTTCGGGATTTCCCATGTCCTCGCTAAACCAGATGAAATCTTGAAGCTTTCCTTGTTCTGGTATCTCGATTCGAATGAATCAGATAGCAGGGCAAGGGAAAAGTTTTAAAAACTACATAAACGGTGCGGCGGCTCCCTCATTCCCGGCCCATCATCTTCGTTCATCTGTTCACTCAACATTCGTCTTTCACCGTCCACACACCCATGACCTCCCTCTGGCTCCTGACGCCTTCTCCTGTCTAGCCCGGCTCGTCTGTCCTCGTTGTTGCGCGGCTAGCACTTCGCGTGGTCCTCCCTACCAGCACAAATTACAAAATATATCCCAACAAGAACAACAGAGCCTACAATCCCCTATTGCTTGTTTTTGTGGTTTTTCGATATAATTGCGGTACACAATTTTTAGGACAAAGGAGTATATAGCCATGACATGGGATTCCACCCTTGATTTGTTCCTTGCTGACTTGTTAAAACGCGGCCGAAAGCCTTCAACCGTAAAACAATATCGGTATGATCTCTCGCTCTTTGTCTCCTGGATTCAGAAACAGGTCAAATTTGCTCCAGAGGACGTTTTCCATTCTTTCAATATAAATATATTGGATGAGTATTTAAAATCGCTTAGAAAGGAACGTGACGTGTCAATTTCTAACGTGAAGCGTGTACGAGGGATTCTCATTAACTTTTTACAGTTTCATGGCGCGGCAAAAGATCTGAAAAGTGATGTCGCCCCTCCTGGACTTACCGCTAAACAATTTGCATCTGATGAGGAAATAGAGAAGTTGTTACGTGTGATGCGAAGTTATCAAGGATTAACAGAATATCAGGCGTCCGGAAGGAAGTTTATTATAGAGCGAAATCTCTTATTGGTTCGTTTTATGTTGCATTACGGGCTATCCATCCAGGACATTATTACGCTATCTATGCATGATATTCATTTTGGGACAAATACCATTACACCAGGAGGGTTACACGCCTACAAACGATCCATCACCCTATCAAAAGACGATGTAAAACTTGCCCTATCGTATTACAAAACGATTCCAAACCTGGTGCGACCTCGCCAACAAATAGGAGATCCCTTCTTTGTGGCGTTTGATTTCGGTCCGCAAACGTTCCGATGGGACTATGAAAAAGATCAACCAGCTGCATTAACTAGAATTGCGGTTCAACGAATGCTGCAGAAAGAAGTAAAACGTGCTGAGGTTAAAGTTACCCCTACTAAGTTGCGGAATCGGTTTATTTTAAACGCACTACAAAATGGCATGAAGCCACTTGAAATCAAAGTATTTTTAGGGTTAAAAAGCATTGAAGCACTACACAGATACATTCAATTTTGGAATGAATTGCAAAGAAAAGATAACAGTTTGAGTATATAAAATCCCTGGCATCTAAAATACCAGAGATTTTTATTGATTATACTTTATTTTCATATCGATAATTGAATAATAAATTATCGATAATTTATTATTAATGATAAATTGTAATGGAACAAGTTTAAAATGAAAAACAAAAGAAAGAACAATTATTGATAATTTATCAATAATTGTTCTTTACCTGATTAGATAGAAATAGTATAATATAATCAAACGACGCATTATCGTTAATTCTTTGATAATTTATCGAAAATAAAATAATTAATTGGAGGTCATATAATGGTTAATGTTTTAAGAACAGAAATAATTGAATCATTGTATACTTTAGATTTAGGAAACGGTTTCTCTAAACGAAAATTCAGCGAAAAAGGGCTTGTAGAAGTTGACTCTTCTGTCATCGCTCAAAAACCAACAGGATATAATTCGTCTAATCTCGATACGTATAGTTTAAATAAGACGGATTTATATTATTTAGGTCGTGATGTAATTAAAACAAAATTAAAACCACAACGTGCCCAAACAATCGATAAAGCAGATCGTTATTTCTCTGAACGTTACGAATTAATGCTGTATGCATTTATCGCAAAAGATTTCCCTACAGCAAAAGAAATTAAGATTCCTATTCTTGGTTTAATGCTTCCTAATGAACACTATGCACAATGCGAAGAAAAGCTAAAACAAAAATACACAGGTTCAAAAGTGATTACAGTATCTGGTGTCGATGTTACTATCAACATTACTGATGTACTTGTATTGCCTCAGCCATTAGGCTCTTACATGTATGCACTAAGTGAGAAGAAAATAAAAAAAGAAGAAGAAGTACTAGTTTGCGATGGGGGAGCTGGAACATTTGACCCTGCTGTTGTAACGAATAACTTTGTAACAGATGATAACTACAGCAATGAAGGTGTTGATAATGCTTATATTAAAATCCGTAAACGTTTAATTGAGTTATATGGAGAATTACCATACTTTAAAACACTATCTAATATTCCGTTAATTCTTCAACATGGCGTCTTAAAAGATGGAGATCTGCATCCAATAGCCGAAGATAAAGTAATCGTTAAGATTTTAGATCAACACTTAGAAAATATTTTTGAATATTTATTAGAAAATCAATATAATATTACCTCTTATGGGAAAGTTCTCTGGACTGGTGGACTCGCTTCGCTTCATAAAGACCGTTTAGCTTCTAAACCAAATCAAAATTTCGTTGTTTTAGGTGAAGAAGGTCAAGAAGCAAATGTTTTAGGATTATGGAAAATGATTAGTGCTGCTTATCGTTCAAAAGGTGGTGCACCCTTAGATGATGGAACCAAAGAAACTTCAAATGTCAATTAATCCAATTAAAGCCCCAGAGGCTTACCAACTAGTAAAACGTTGGGAAAAAGAAGGTTCTGGGGAAAAAGGATATGAAAATAAAAAGATTCAAGAAGTATTAACTGCCTGGTCGAATCTTATGGAATTACATGGGGTAGCTGATACCATGAAATTAGCAATGTTACTTGCTAGAGGAGTATCAGCTCCTATTTCTACTACACAACACACCAATGTACAGACCGAAGAAAACACCATATCTCAACCTGAAATTATAAAGGAAGAGACTGATCCACACGATCAAGATTATTTAGCAATCTTGGCTAGTGCACAAGCAAAAGTTAAAAAATAACATGGAAAATAAAACTTAGGATTCATTAGATTAGATAACATAGATGATGATTCTTGTGCATAGTACAGCGTAAAAAAGAGTTGCTCTTATATAAGAGCAACTCTTTTTTAAAATTTAACTTTTAAAAAAACCTAATAATTTTTGAAATCCATTTTTTTTAGTTTCTTCTATTTTTTTAACTTCTAATCCCAAGGCTGTTCTATCCCTTTCTTTCGTTAATTCATTTATATTTTTCAAAAGGAATTCTGCCTGTTCCGTCAATTTTTGATTTAACATTTTCTCGAAATCTTCACTCTGTTTTTCCATTTTTTCTTCAAATTCTTTTTGTTGAATTTCTAATGCCTCACTCACAATTTTCCCTACAACGTCCGCGCTTAGCGGACGTATTAAAGGACGCTCTTTTTCACGGACAATACCTGTCCGTATTTGCCCTTCAACACTTGATATAACAGCATGGACAGCGTCTTTCATACTCATATTATTTTTCAAACATTTCTGGAGTAACTTTAGGTTTTCAATATCTTTTTCTAGAAATGCTCGACGTCCGTTAGCATCTTTAATAAACTGATAACCTTCTTTTTCCAATGCATTTGTCCAATTTCGCAATGTAGAGGGATTTGTCTTAAGTCGCTCCGCAACCTCCGCAGCCCAATGGGCCTTTTCTTGTGTAGTATTATCCATATTCATAGTATCGTCCATGGACACGTCCACCTCCTATTCTGTTATTATTCTACATCAAAAAAGACATGCCTTTGAACCTTATTTTAATCACCTCTTACTGAATAACAAAAAATAGTTAATGATACAGGAAAATAAAGTGAATTGAATACCTCATCATATACACAACATTAAAAAGCACTGCGATTTTACCGCAATGCTCTCTTAAATCGACTATCAATCTAATAAAATTACAATCTTTTCACGAAACCCCTTATGCAACACTTGTCACTATACATGTTTTTATCAACAAGTGTTGCAATGTATATGTATTCCATATTCCACAAAAAAATTACAAAACTTTTGCAGGGTGCTAATCATTATTACTATAAGATATGCAATCTACAAAAGCTTTATGTTAATTTTTATTAACCTCAAGGGTATATAATTTTAACATTTTGTACAAGCTTGAAGTAAAAAAGAAAAGGGAGAGTATGTAGTATGTGGGGCCTGGGAAAAAAACGGAGCAAATTAGGTAGATGGCTAGATTCACATGGTTTATATCAAAAAGATTTACAAAAAGAATCAAAAATCAATCGTACTACTATTTCTCGTATCTGTAACGATCCTTATTATATTCCAAGCCAAAGTACTATAAAAAAACTGTTAACAGCGATACGCAAAATTGATCCTAATAAAAAAATGAGTGATTTCTGGGATATGTAACGTGGAAGTAGGGTTTGATAATCTTGAAAAGTATTGATAAAGTTTATTTTTCTGAAAAATCACTCTCCACCACTTCTTTCCATTTTTTTATTATTTTATAATGAAATTATAAAAAATTGAAAAGGGGACAGAAGTTGTGGAAATTTCTTATCTAAAAAGTAAAAAAGGAATACTGACAACAGGTATTATTTTATTATGTATCATAGGATTCATTGTAACTGGATCAATAGCCCGTCATTCTAAAGAAGAAGTAAGAGAGAAATTACTACAAGCTTTTGAAAAGAAAGATGCTGATACATTTTTATCACTTTTACCAAAAGATGCACAGTCTGCTCCATTTGCTAAGGAAGGTGTACAGTCATTTTTAAAGGAATCCGATGAATATAAGCAAATGTATCCCGTAATGGTAGATGTTATGGATGTTGAGAATACAGCTGTTTCCACTAAAGCATTGGAAGCACGTAGTAAGGTTGTATTACCCTATACAATAGTGAAAGAAGGAAAGACCTGGATATTTTTCGATAATTATGTTATTAAACCAGCAAAGGTAAAAGTAAACCTTAAAGATATAGATAAAGACGTTGTTTTATCTTTAAACGGTAAAAAAATTTCTCCTTCTGTATTTGATAAAACTTTTTTACCTGGAGTGTATGAGTTAACTGGAATAAAAAAATATAAATGGACTACTGTCACAGATAAAACCACTATCCATGTAGGAGGAGATGATCCTGTTGAAAATGTATCACTCAGCCTAAAGGGAGATGAACTAGATTTATCTAAGGAATTTATAGGTTCAGAAATTGTATTTAAGGGAAAACCTACAGGTATTAAGGTTGGAGATGGTGAGTCGAAAAAATTCGGTCCGATTAATAAAAAAGATGAAGAAGAAATACAATTAAAAGCTGATTTTCCCTGGTCAAAAGATGGAATTTCTAAATTAAACGATCAAAAGAATAACTCTTTATTTGGAAAACAACAAAAATATATGTTTAAAGTCGATGAAGAAAAAGTGAATCAATTTTTCCATACATTTTTAAAAGAATATGGGGATGCAGGTACAAAACAAAGCATTGAGCCTTTCAAAACAGTCACTGAAAAATATAAGAATCAAAAAGCAGAATCTTATGCTTCGGCAGCGCGGAATACATGGTCTGAACCATGGAAAGGTACACTTGTGAAATCATATTTAAATAAAGAAGTAGTGAAGATCTTATCAAACGATAAAGGATATCCTATTTTAGCAATGGAAGGGAAAGTAAAATATCATCTTCCAGCTCAAAAATATTCACCTGAAAAAGATGCAGTTTATAATGTGCAACTTAACGCACTGTATGATACAGATCAAAAAGCTTGGAAAATTAATGAGGTTTCGGTAGATTCCTTTCCCACAGAGGAAATTGATAAAAATGAGGAAGGAAAATACATTATCACAAACGCTCAATAGGCTAATTAAGATATACTTGTTAGATTAAAATAAAAAATCATCTCTAATTTTTTAAGAGATGATTTTTTATTTCGCCAATTCGTTATAAATTTTTTTTCGATGATCCAACATGCACAGAGATTGTTTTTGACTTTGGTGTTACTTGCTCTAGAAAGCGCTGAATAGAAGGGGCTTGAAAGATACGGAAACTTACGCTTGAGATTGGATACTTAGTATCAGTAAGAAGTAACAGAGCAGGGAATACATGTGTATGTTTTGGCTGCCACGATTCTTTTTGCCATTCCATACTATGAAAATATAATTCATATCGCTTTATCTTTGCTTGCATTACCGCTTTACTATAAATAGATTTTTGCACTTCAACAAAAAACGGACTTTTGCGCCAAATGGTAAAGATATCTGGCTCCATATACCCTTTCTTATACTTTGGTTCTACCTGGAACACTTTTGGTCTTTCAACTTGTAGTAACTGTTTGTATACATCTACAATCGCTAAGAAATGCCGGATTTTTTGACTACCTTTACGTATGGGACTTGGATAAGGAAAATACACATATGGACGTTGGGACGTATCTACATCAATATATCCCTCTCGACATAAACGCTTCATGACAGTGTTACAACAAGTAACTGCATTTTTTACTTTCTTAAAATGAAGATCAATAATATCATCCCGCGACATACAACGAAATTGCTGTAAATGACTGATAATCTGTTTGTCTCTATTCGTTAACATCATCTAACACCCCAAATACAGCTTCTTGTCTATGCTCTTCTAACTCCTTATTCATAGCATCTTGTTCTTTTGGGATGCGATAGGGTTCTATGATCTCCTTCGCTTTACTTAATTCTAGAAAAGGAGCTTGCACCTTTTGTAATCCATTTAGTTTTAGAATCATTTGTCCAGATTGTTCTAGATGTTCAGAACCAGGGGTCCCCATGATATTACTGTTTATAGAATCCGCACATTTAAAGCCCATCCTTACCGTCATATTGAGTTTTAATTTACCATCTAACACTTTAGCATCGGGACGTTGCATACTAAGCATAAGAAAGATACCAAGTGATCGGCCAACAGCGGATATTTTTTCTATGATGGTAGTAGATTCTTGCTCATCCTGTAGCATGGCTACTTCATCAATCGCAATTAAGATATAAGGGATCTGTTCATTTGGAGTTATTTCATTGTATTCATCGATATGGCCCACTTCATATTCTTCCATCAATTTTCTTCTATACAGCACTTCTTTCCATAGCTTTTTCAACATTGCTGTCATTTCCATTTCTTCCATACAGACATCTTTTACATGTTTCACTCTTCGCAAAAAGTGGAACTCTGAATTCTTTAAATCCCCCAGGTACAAATGAAGTTGATTGGGGGTCATATATTGAATTAATGTAGATAATACAACGCGTACCATACTACTTTTTCCGCTCCCAGTTTCCCCCGCAATCAATAAGTGTGGTGTATTTGCCTCCACCATATCATAGAGAATCATTTTCCCGAATTGGTCACGTCCTACCACAACTGGCAAACGATACTCTTGTAATAATGGCTGCCAATGTTTATATCGATACGTATATTGCTGTAATCCTGCATCGGAAAAGAAAACATGAAGTACAAATTTTTTCACGCTACCTTGGATCATGAGGTTTTTACCTAAAATTTGCTGAAAGCAAAACCATTTCTTTTGAATTTGCGCTGGATCCACTCCATTTGGCAATGTAAAAGTGTACCGCACACTTTCTTTTTGTTCCAAGATGTCATGGATTTTAGGGAAAACCGGAACCTTTCCCCCTCTTGTAACATGCTCATCATATAGCTTCGCTTTTCGAAACACTGTTTCTAATTGATGTTTATACTTTCTTTTTTGTAACCACTCTTTCAAGTATCTCACCCCCTATAACATCATCAAAATACGGATAAATACATAGCCAATGAATCCAATTCCACCTATCCGTACACCGTAATACAGCCCTTCTGAAACAAGTTTTGCCGGAAACATATGATCATTACGTACCAAGTATTTCTCTAACAAAACAGCTCCAATTGTAAGGCCCCCTAATACGCCAAGCGCAAGATATGTCTGAACGAGTGGCTGTGACATATGAAAGAATGCAAGTGGACTAATAGGACCTATACTGTATATCTTTGTTTGTTTTTTCTTCTTATAGGACTGATTCATGAAGGATTGGAAAGAAATTGTCTCTTTTCGCTTAAACATATTTTCCCCTCCTAGCAAAACAAAATCGTTAATAATTGCGGTATCCAGTCCAGTGCAATGTAAATACAATCTAAAACCATGTGAGAGGTATTTTTGATTAGCTCAAATGCATCAACAGGTACGTTTGTTAGGAAACTCGCAAGTTCATCTGGTAATTTTCGTATTTCTCGCGCTGTACCCTCCAATGGCTCCTTCACATACCAGCTGATCCATCTGTACAAGAAGTCCGTTGTATCCGTTGCACTCATTGCATTTTGATTAAGCGCATCCCATTGACACATGAACTCGTTCGTTGAACTCCTACACCATTCAGCTATTTCTTGGCTATTCCTAAATCGTGGACTAGGTATTTGATTCCATCCTTTCAATGGATCACTCTTCAAATAGAATTTTATTTGGTTACCAATAACCTCATAAGAATTTTCCATTTTCATTTCCCCTTATTTGTTATCTAGATGTTGACAGGCTTCAGAACAATACTTCTTTCCGTAATACTCCCAATACATCCAAAGTGACAAAAAACAATGACAATACTCACAGGTTTCTTTTGCTGCCATTTTATTTTCCAACGTAATCCCCCCTTTATAAACAAAAATCAAAAGTGCCTATATACATAGTGAAAGCAATGATTTCGTTTGATAGTACTATCATGATAGATTCTTTGGTTATGAACATGGTATTCACTTTGATAATTACCTTGGTAAAGAATATTCGATTCTGATTGTCTGATATGCACTTTCAAACTTTGTCTTTTTAAATAAACTTTGCTACTGTCCCCTAATTCATAAAGTTTGATGATACAATATAAAAGGAAAGTTTAATCAATTCAGAAAATTAGAGAGGGGAAACAACTATGTCACTTTTACAGCAACATTTCGAAGAAAGACGTGAGTATATTTTCAATCGCCTAAAACAACCACAATATCTTGACCGAAGTATAGAGAAGATTCGGCAGGCTCAAAAAGAAATCAAACATGCGGTACGAGCAATTAAGGATTTGTTTCTTCTCGATAGAACGACAGACCCTTGTTTACCCGACGTCGCTCAATTTTCTCTTCAACATATTATAAAATCCGAATCATTTGAGAATGTAAAAAATCTCGTTCCTTCCTCTATTCGAAAATTAAGTGATGAAGAACGCGCTAAAGTATTAGATGAGACGTTAAATGTTGTAAACCAAATCATGAATTTAGAACGTACCGTCTTTGTTATGATGTTTAACTCAAAAGAACAAATCCTCATGGATTTCTACAAAAAAAAGCGTAGATCAAATACCGAACTACATTTTGATGTTGCTGATAAAGATGGTTTTGATAAAGCATATTATCAAAATCAAATTGATGAATTACGATATGATATTCGAGTGATTTCCTTTAAAAAGTTATGTGCAAATGAACCTGAGCCAACTGATTTAGAATCATTCAAAAAACGATATGAAACGATTATATTACCTAAAGTACAAGAGATTGTTTCTTTGATTGAACCTAATCTTATAGAATTAGATGTATTCTTAAATCCAGTTATTGAATATGGTGTAGACCAAATTACGTTAGATGACATGATCGATAAATTAAATAAAAATCTTTCATTACTTCACAAATTATCAAAAATTGAATATTGTCCAACTGTGGAAATAGCAGTAAAGGAATATCTATTTTTAGAAGTGATGAAAGGTTCTAAAAATGAAAAGGAGTTGCAACCATCTAAATGATCAGCATTCAAGAAGATCTGTATCAACAAGTAATAGAAGCAAAAATAGAGGTTACAATTATTTTGTTGAATGGTTTTAGAATACCTGGGCAAATAATTGCGATGGATAAGTTTACAATTTTAATTAAAAACAATGATAAACAACAATTGATATATAAACATGCTATCTCAACAGTAGCTGTATAAAAAATACATAATTATTGCAGGGATTAAATTATATATTAAGAAAAAAAGAACCCTTCATAAGGATTCTCAACAGGAAAAAACAAATATATAATAATAAAAAGAATTAAATATATTATAATTTAAAAATACACTAACGTATATTGAGAAAAATAACCATTAGATAGAATTTTCTGTTTTATTAATTTAAAATAGGGTATGAGCTGAATGAGTTTTCTGTCATCGAAACCCTTGTGCAAAAAAAGATAGGATTATTCCTATCTTTTTTTGTTACTCTTGAAATTTTCTTCAATCTTGATGTACCATTAAAAAAGAATTGAGTGGTCTAGACTCAATTCCTAAGTACTGTTCATTGCTGACAGAATACCTGGTAAAGGAATCCTGCTTTTATGGTAGGGTTCTTTTACTGTGCTTTGAGCATGAAATGTAATACTGTATACGCCATTTTTCGTGTTGAGCATCCTCTTTTGAGTGCTAATTGTTGCAGTAACTTTTGTTGAAAGTGTGATAATTCAATTTCTATAAAATGTTGAAATGCATGATATTGGTGAACCGGAATATCCTCCATATAAATGTAATCTAATCCTTCTATAACAAGCTCTGAAGCAATATCATTTAACCTTTCATTATAAAGTGCTAATCCTTCTAATTTTTCATATAAATGCGTTTCTAATGAAATGAGTAATTTCTTATTATTTTTCTGAAGAATTTTTTGTTGTTCTTTCCAATAGGTTTGTTCTTGTAATGCTACATTTAACATTTTAATCTCCCCCTTTAATAAATAGAATTTTCAGTCTTTAAATGTTATTTCTCCCCTTACATTGCCTACAAGCCATATTAAGCTTTATTCCTTGCACAATCGATTGCAGCTAAACATGTAGCTACTCCAAGTCTTTCCTCACTGTATATTTTCCCGTTAACTGTTAGATACCAACAACCATGTTCTTTTACTTTATATAGTTCTTTGTACTGTCTACTCAACTTTTCTAAGATGAAAGTAAATTCTTCAACTGGATTAAAGTATTCAATTGGCATACGAATGAATGGAGTATTGTTTTTTCCCCAATATGCTCCACACTTCTTCAATCCAAGAAACTCCTTTGCAATAACATGATCTAGTTTTTCAGTTGCAATTGATAAATCTTGATACGGAATCCACCAACCAGAGAAGCTCATGGCAACAAATTCTTTTGTAATTCCGTTATAAAGAATTTGGCAAATACTGATTCCTTCAAAATCATCTTGCGCTACAACGAAATCAGATTGTTTCAATGGATTTCCATGTTTATCAACCGTTCCAATATCAACTTCTTTAACTTTTAATATTTGAACCGACTTCATTACGATAACTCCCCCTTATTGGATTGATTTGGAGTACTTATTTTTATCAGAAAGAAGGGATTATCCATCTTTCCTTCGTTCTACAGTCACTCATATTTATCTTGACCCTTTGATTACCGCCAGATGATTAAAGGTTTCTATCTTACAACACGGCTTTTGCTTTCTAACATTGCATTTTGAAGTAATTTCAACTTTGTTTCTTTGCAAAGAACTCTCCATACAGATACACCTATTTTCATTTATATTCTCCTTTCCATTCATATTTTGTTATTTAATCTTTAAAGATAGGCTGTAGTTCATCCATTTTATTCACCAAGTGCAAATTCCCATTTAGAGTATTGATAGCATTCACTAAATTTGCTACTTCTTGATCTCTAGAAACTATCCATTCTACGGAACCAATAAACGTTTCATCGTGTATAGTAAACCAATCACAGCCAGCATCATCTATGAATACACCATTCTCCTTTGTTGCATGTAATACAATCTTCCACATTTGTTCTTCTAATAGTTGCTTTTCATTTTTGTAGATACTCATCCGTTATCCTCCTTTTTTATGTGGCCAAGAATTTCTTTCACACATTGCACTAACTGCTCTCGATTCATCTTTGTATAACCTTTTATTTTGTTATGCCTACAAACTGATTTGAGATTTCTTAATGTCCACTCTTCTACTCGTGGGATATTAATAACAATGGTTTCTTCTCTCATTCTTGTTCCCTCCCAAATAAGGATTTTGTTTAGTTTTCAGAATGTACTTCCGCACAATATACTGTAATCTCTTCCCCTTCGAAATCCGGATCATCAGCAGGTTTCCACTCTTCTTCTCCAACAAGTATGTTTGTTACGTGCGGTTTAATAACAGTTTCTTGGCAACTTTTATTTTCTAAGAGATACTTTTCAGCCTGTTCAACAAATTCTTTTTTACTTTTAAAATTTCTAACGTCGCTCAAAATGATTTGTCCGTCATAATCTTCAAAAAAACCTTGAACTGGATTTCTTTTTTCTATTTGTTTTCTTTGCTTTTCAATCACCTTGTCTCTTAAATGCTCTGGCATGTCTTCAACTAAAATATTTACATAACATCTTTCTTGATGCTTTTTCATGATTTTAAGAGCCTTTTCTTTATTCTTCCTCAAAGAACGACGTGCTTTAAGTAACGCTCTATATACACTTACTGGCGAGTGTGAAATAATTCCACCTGTAGTCATTTCACTCACTATAAACATTTTTCGCATATCGCAGTACCTAGAAAAAATATGAAAGCCTTCAATCTCTCCACAATATTCATGTTCTGTTACAAACACACCATCAATCATTCCGAATACAGAGTATTTCAAAAGTATTCCTAAATCATATGTCTCTCCTGTAACTAATGGGCCATTAACTACATTAAAGTACCGACTTTCCTCACTAAACATATTTGCTACCATTCCTGCGAATCTCATTCTCTCCATCTCCCTTTCTATTCAAATAACTATTTTGTTTGATTTTCCAAGCTTTCCTTACATTACATTCTTAAATTAAGATATAATAAAATATATAGTTACAACATTTTATTATTAGGAGGTATAATTATGTCATTTGCAGCATGGAGTATACTCTTACCAACTTTAATCGGTGCAATGTCTGGTGCAATTTTCGGTATAATTTCTTCTCGAAATAAGAGCAAAAATCCAAATTAAAAGCTTAATAATAAGATTTAATAACTACTCTATTGGCAGCTGATTCATCCTTGAATTTTCAGCTGCCATTTTCTATTCAAATAACGCTTTTGTTATAAAGTTACTGCTTCTGCTACAAGTTTACTTTTCTCTAATTGCTCAATTGCCATTTGTAATCCTAACCAGTAACCAATTAAACGACGTGGTAACCTTTTACCGAAACCCCAAATATCTTCCATTGTGTCGGAATCTAATAAGCTATTATGGTAAACATCACTTAACCAAAAGTGGTAACTTTCCATAGATGAACTCTCACCAATTGCTGAAATAATGCCATCATATATTTCTTGTCCGTCTTCCGTTTCATTCATATCGTATTCTTCCCAATATTCATCAAGTTCCTTTTTAGCCTTTTCTTCATCGAAATTCCAACGCTCTTCACAAAATGCCGTTAACTTTTCAGTAAAATACCCTAAATTGAATCCTTTGATGTTTTCCAATGTCGCTGGACATGTAAGGTTATACACCGCTTCACCAATATCACCCGAAATAAACACGTTATATCCTGAAAGCACATATTTAGTACGATACATTCCCGTCCCAGGTTTACCCCAATAAATAACTTGTAATCCCTCTTCACCTTGAATTTCAGCTACATGATTTTCAAACCAATTTTCTTTAATATCTTTAATTGCTTTTTCAATGTATTCCATCTCTCATTCCCCTTTTTCTACAAAATTCAAATTGTATTAAAATAAACTAATTTACTAAACTAATTGCAATCAAAGCACTCACTAATACCAAACCAATAAATTGCATCGTACTTTTTAGTGTTTGAATCAATGCTTTCTCCTCCTTCTCTAGCCGGATGATAACGAAAATACAATTTTCCTTTTAAAATCCGTACATAATTCCACTGATGAGATATGTGAAAAGGAGCATTGAAATGGATACAATGAAGAAGCTATAAAACCAGATTTGATCAGAAACGTTCTCTTCAATACCAAAGTATACATTTAACTTTTTGTAATTTTCTGAAATGAATGCGTAAAATTTTTTTGGAATTTCGTTTTGAGGTGAGGTTGTGTTAAAATAGGCTCACCAGACGTAATTTTAATTAAGGATTGTTTCATAGTAAATCATCCTTTCTAGAATTATGTTTTGATATCAGAGAAAGATGTTTTTGAGCTGCCAGGCTAGAGGACATCTTTCTTTTGTCTTTAGAGTTTCCCTTAATTAATTACATTCATAAAATTATTTTTGCTGTTCTCCAAACCACTTTATCATTGCTTCGGTTGTAATAATCCACTCTTTTCTCTTTCCGTTAGGTTTAATAAAACATTTAATTAAACCCTGTTGAATCATCATTTCTCTTTCTTTATCAGCTTTTTGAGAAAAACCTTCCTGTAGCTTATTTCTTAAAGTTGAATCAGAGATTCCCCAATAAAATGCAGCTTCACTAGGTGTCATGTAGTTATCAATTACTTTCATCAAAAATTCTCCTCCCACAATTCTTTTGCTATAATATTTGTAGAAGGATTGAAGGGAATTGTCAGGCTCCCACTTGTAAATCCTAATTTCATTTCAAAGCCATTTATCATAGTGATAATGGCTTATTTTCTTATTCATCCTCCTTCTTTGATTATTTCTATAACCTCATTATAAGACTTATAAGTCCTATAATCAACTGTTTTTTGTATTTTTATTTCGAATTTTTTCGACAAATAAAAAAGCCCTACTAACGAATGTAGGACGTCCATATAAATGTAAAATAGGTTCGCACCGCTTATTTTACAACAATCTTAAATTTCGCTCCATCGGGTAATTCTTCTACTTTATTACCTATATATGAGCCCGCACCACGATTATCAGAAGGTTTAATGTACTTTATATTTGCACCAGCGCCACCTTCTTTACACATCGCAAGGGGATATCTTCCAAGGTGTTTTTGTTCTAACCAAGAAAGAATCCATTTTTTTGTTAAATAGGTATTATAATTATAAGAATCAAGAGTAATTTATAGGAGATTCTAGGGGGATATGATATTGAATACAATTGGTAAAAAAATTCGTGGATTTAGAAAAGCATATAATTTATCCCAAAGGGAATTATGTGACGGAATATGCACAACAGCTCATTTAAGCCTTATTGAAAATAATAAAATTAAGGTTAAACCTGAGATGATACAATTGTTATCAGAACGAATGGAGTTACTAGAGTCTAATGAAGCAAATCAGAATGAAAATACAGGAGAGTTCTTTCTCAAAGAACGACTAGAACATGGAATTACACAAGAAGCCCTATGTTATGGAATATGTACAGCATCTTATTTAAGTAAAATTGAAAATAATAAGCTAGTTGCAAGTCGTAAAATTAAAATATCATTATATAAAAGATTGGAGGAAATCAAAAATAATACAATAGACTTAGAAATACTCGAATTAGAAAAATTATACGATGATATGATTTATCTTTTTAATAAACAAGAAATTTCTAAGGCTAAAAGGATCTTAGATCAAGGTTTAAAATCTACAGAAAAATATCCTAAATTAAATTGTTTATTTTCATATCAAAATTATTTAAATTTTGATCAAACAAATCTAAAAAGTTTTCTTGAAACAACAGCTATTCCTTTTTTTGAAAATCAAAAAGATAATAAACAATTATCTATATTTTATATTGATTTAGCAACTTGTTATCAAGAGGAAGGTCAATTTGAAAAAGCATGTCTATATTATCAAAAGGCTATTTCTTATATGAAGGTATTAAAAAACATAAATGTCATATCGTCTCAAAAAAATGTTCAAATACAATTTTCATAGGGAAAATAAATGATATTTATGTTTGTTATCCGTACAACACCAACTCTAAGAATGATCGTTACTGGAAATATTATCCAAAAATGAAATAAGTAAATGGCCACCCTTTTAAAGTGGTCTTTTTTTTCGTAGAAGATCCAAACAAAACGGAACAAATGTGAATTTGAAATAAAGTCACGATGTTTGCAAAAAAGTTGCGATGCTTTTCCTCTATTAATGGGGTCCCGCCCCATGCCCATCAAGCTAAGATTTTGAAGTATCCCCAAAACGAAAATTTTATATCTCTACAGTTATTTGGTATATCACAAGGGGGCCTTGAATTTTTATCAGGGATGGCTGAAAAGAAATAAATATGTACGATACTAAATATATTTCCTTAAACAGCTACCCCTATTATATTTAAAATTTAATTATAAATCCTTTTTTTCATATATTTTGAGAGATATCATCATTGATATAAGACTAATAACTATTGAGATAAAACAAGGCATCCATGCCAGAACAATTGGTGGAAATGGAAAGGTAATTGTAAAATCAATGTGTCCCTTTATAAGAGTAGGAGCGACAAAAGGTATTAAAAAGACAGTAAAAAATGTTATAATTTTTGTTTTGTCATAACCGAATTTAAATTGAACAGGGAGTAGTATACCAAATAAAATACTAAGAATTAAAAATGTTATTCCAAGAGCGTTTACGCTGAGTTTTTCTATACCCGATGGTATGATAATTGACGTAATAATACGGATGATGGAGACACAAATAAAAATTACAAAGAGAAAGAGATATTTTGCTTTTACAAATGCATTTCGTGTGTATGGAGTTGCACAAAGTAAAGCCGCCCCCTTGTACTGATCCTCAAATTTGGATATCGTACCAAATAAAATTTGCTCCATCAAAATCACTGTTAAAAGAAAGCCAACAAGACCGCCATCGTTTAATTGTATTTGTGTAGAAACATAAATAGGAGCGATAGCTGCAAAAACAAGTAAAATTAAGAAATATTTTTTAACTAGCATAAAGTCTTTCATTACAAGGTTAATTAACATGATTAATACCTCCGATGTATGAAAGCATAATATCCTCTATAGTTGGTCTTTCCATCAATACATCAGGCATGAGTCGACGCACATCATCTTTTTTATGAGTAATCCCCTCAAATCCGTATTGAGATTGATGCAAATTTAAAAAAAGGTTTTTGGTTTGGTCATTAATTAATTGATTGTCTCCTTTTACAAATGCATGTGTGTCCACTAACACATCTTTTTCCTCATTAACTAAAATTTTTCCATCATCGATTAAAATAATCATATCGGCAATTTTATCTAAATCAGAGGTAATATGAGTGGAAAAAAAGACACTTTTCCCTGGTTCCTTCATAAAATCCAGAAAAATATTCATCAATTCACTCCGTACCAATGGGTCCAAGCCACTTGTTGGTTCATCCATTATCAATAGGTCTGCATGGTGGGATAGAGCCAAAGCAACCGCAAATTTCATCCGCATACCTTTGGATAGAGTAGAAATTTTCTGTCCTAGATTTAAATTAAATTGTTTAATGTAAGATAAGAAGACCGCTTCATCCCAATCAGTATAAGAAGGGGCAATCACATTTTTCATTTCCTTCAATGTTAATTCATCATAGAAATATCCCTCATCTAGCACGATGCCAATTTTGTTTTTAGATTTCCTTTCATTTTTATCCATATCTTTTCCTAAAAAATTAATTTTTCCGGAATCTTTTAAAATGAGGCCAAGGATTGCTTTAATTGTAGTAGTTTTCCCAGAACCATTAGTACCAATAAAGCCTGTTATACAGTCTTTGTTAAGTGAAAAAGTAACATCTTTTAATGAAAAGCTGTCGTAAGTTTTATTTAGTTTATTCACTTCTAACACAGCATTCATTTGCCGTTCTCCTCCTCCTCTAAAATTAAGTCCATCATCGAATGGAGGTCATCCGCATGAATTCCTATACTTCGAGCCATCTGACAAACTTCTGCAAGTTTGACTTCTACCATGTGGCGCTTGGATTCCATTAATAACTCTAAGTTTGTGGGGGCTACATAGGTTCCTTTGCCAACCCTAGTAATAATAAAACCTTCTGCTTCTAGTTCTGCATAGACTCTTTTTGTGGTTAGTACACTTACATGCAAGTCGTTAGCTAATAAGCGGATTGATGGTAGCTGTTCGCCTTCTTTCAATTCATTGTTAAATATTGATTCTTTAATCTGCTCCTTTATCTGCTGATATAAAGGCTGATTTGATACATTACTTAAGATTATTTTCATTAAACAACCTCTCTATCGATAAGTGTTATGGTATAAGATGCACAACATACACACCATATACAGTTAGTATTATAAATTATTAAAAATGAATTAACAAGACATCTTGTTACAAAAATTACCTAAATGTTAATTTTAAGGAATCTCTTAACGGAGGTCTTACAGGAGTCTCGTCACATTGCTATCAAACTCTGATAAAACTGTATCCATAAAAAGAAAAAAACGCTATTCTGTTTGTAGAAATATACAGAAAGGATGGCGTTTTTGTATGAATCTATCGATTTCTGATGAACTACAATTATTTTCTAAAGAATTACAACGATATATGTCACCACATGTTTTAGATCAGTTAGCTAGAGAAATAGGATTTGTTCAACGGAAAAGTAAATATCGTGCACAAGATTTAGTAGCTCTTTGTGTTTGGTTAAGCGAAAACATAGCAAACACTTCATTGACACAACTATGTAGTCGATTAGAAGCTAACACAGGTATTTCTATGAGTCCAGAAGGACTCAATCAACGTTTTAATTCTAGAGCTGTACAGTTTTTACAACAAGTATTAGCGTATTTACTTCATCAACAATTTTGTTCTTCTAGCAAGATTTCAACTTTGTATACAAACTATTTTCACCGTATTCGTGTATTGGATTCTACACATTTTCAGGTTCCAGATAAATTCGTTTCTACATACCAAGGCTCAGGAGGTAGTGGTCAAAGTGCCGGTGTGAAAATTCAATTAGAGTACGATCTGTTAAGTGGTCAATTTCTACATGTTCATGTGGGTGCTGGAAAGCACAATGATAAAATTTACGGTTCTACTTGTCACGAATCTCTTCAACCGCAAGATGTATGTATACGGGACTTAGGATACTTCGACTTAAAAGATTTACATACCATAGACAAGTACAGTGCTTATTTCATCTCACGACTTAAGCTCAATACTCGCATATATCAGAAAAACAAAGAGCCTGAATACTTTCAGAATGGAACGATAAAAAAACATTCTGAGTACATCCAACTAGATATGGAGCAATTTATTGATCAATTACAGCCTGGTGAAACATATGAAATCCCTGATGTTTATATCGGAATGTATCAAAAGCTTCCTACAAGACTAATTCTGTATAAATTAACTGAGACGCAAATGAAACGTAGGCAAAAGGATTTAGCATCTAAAGAACACAAGAAGCAAATTACCTATAAGGAACGCAGTAAACGTCTCAGTGCAATTAACTTTTACATTACGAATATTCCTTTGGAATATCTACAAAAGGAACAAGTATATGATTTTTACTCATTACGTTGGCAAATTGAACTTATCTTTAAAACATGGAAATCATTTTTTCGTATTCATCAATGTAATTCTGTAAAACTGGAAAGATTAGAGTGTCATCTATATGGGCAATTAATTAGCATCCTTCTTTGTTCCTCCACTATGTTTCAAATGCGCCAATTACTCCTTATCAAGAAGAAACGAGAATTGAGTGAATATAAAGCTGTTTATATCATTAAAGATTATTTTCCACTTTTTTATCAAGCTCTACAAAAAGACGCCCATGAGCTATCAAAGATCTTGCTTCGTCTGTTCGATTTTTTACACAAAAACGGGCGAAAATCTCATCGATATGAGAAAAAGACAGTCTTTGATATTTTAGGCGTCGTGTACAATTGTTCCAAACCTCACAATCATGTAGCTTAATTAAAAAAACGAAACCCTTTAGGGTTTATTTCTTGTGCAAACCTTTAAATAATTTATACTTAGTCTTCAGAAAATAGAAAGCTCTTAAGTTGAAATTGATTTTACATAATCTTAGCTTGATGGGCATGGGGTCCCGCCCACATTTTAACGAAAATATACGCTAAGCAAATTCGACTGATTTTACTACTCTAAGCGATATCACCAATCTCAAAAACGTTGGTATTTGAGACAAACAAAATTCACCTTAAAATGTACGTCCTACCCCAATAAGACAAATATATTTATAAAACCTCTTTATAAAAGAACGCAGGTTCGTATATAATAAGAACAAACGTTCTTTTATTTAGGGAGGAATCACAGTGTATGACTATTCAATTTTACCGAATAGAATCATTTTATGTGTTGATCTTCGTGCCTTCTACGCCAGCGTATCGTGCGTCAAGATGGGATTAGATCCACTTCGCACCAAGTTAGCTGTAGTTGGTGATGTAAATAGAAATGGCTCAATAGTACTAGCCGCAACCCCACCATTAAAAGCAATGGGTGTGAAGAAGATGGCAAGGCTATACGAGATTCCCCGACGAAAAGATATTCTTATTGTGAATCCAATAATGGGAACATATATTAAATGTTCCAATTACATAACAAAATTAGCTCTACAGTACGTTCCTATTGAAGATTTCCACCAATATTCCATAGATGAGTTCTTCATGGATATTACGGATAGTATTCATTTGTTTGCTAATGATCCATACGAATTCGCAATGAAATTCAAACGTGAAATATATGCGAAAACTAGGATTGAATGCACGATAGGAATTGGTCCTAATCCTTTAATGAGCAAAGTAGCATTAGATGTGGAAGCGAAGAAAACAAAAGATTGCATAGCATATTGGAAGTACGAAGATGTACCCATAAAATTATGGCCGATACGACCACTTAGCAAGTTTTGGGGAATTTCAGGTAAAACAGAAGCGAAGTTAAACCGAAAAGGAATTCATTCAATTGGCGATTTAGCGAATTATCCTCTTAAATACTTAAAACAAAGCTTCGGTGTGATCGGATCAGAATTACATTTACATAGCCACGGAATTGACTTTAGTCGCATTTCGGAAAAATATGTTCCTGCTACAACTTCTGTCGGGAAAAGCCAAATTCTAATGCGCGACTATACAATAGAAGAATTTCCGATTGTTCTATTGGAACATATTGAAGAAGTTTGTTATCGGCTCAGAAGACAAAACAAACTTGCTCAAACGGTTCATTTTTCCGTTGGTTACAGTAAAAGTTATTCAGGTGGTTTTAGAAAAACGCATACTTTGAGCCGCCCAACTAATTTGACAATGGATATTTATCATATCTGTACATATTTTTTACATCAACACTATACTGGCGAACCCATTCGCAGCATAAATATTTCTCTAACGAATTTAATTCAGGAAGGTGAGGAACAAATTTCTCTTTTTGATAATGTCATACAACGAGAACAAGAAATGAAGTTAACAAAAGTAATGGATGAAATACGTACAAAGTTTGGTAAGAACAGTATTTTGCGAGGGATTTCCTATACACATAGCGCCACAGCTAGATACAGAAACACATTGTTAGGGGGACACAAAAAATGAACAACGCTAATATGCCAAAAGGAAGAGGGATGGTAAAATGGACTCCATTCGCAGCATTAACAGAACAATTTGACGGTATACGTGAAATCATTAAGGAGAAAAACAAAGTAACTCGGCCGATCTTAACCGTTGAAGAAAAAGAACTGATTGAGAACATGCTGTTATGTTCCTTATTGTCTGAAGAAGAAATACTAATTACATATTATGAAGAAGGCTATTTACTCAATAGCTATATGACTGTTGTCGATATTGATCCGTTAAATAGTGCAGTAATATGCACGGATGCTTTTTATAATAAGATGACTCTACAGTTTTCTAATATAATTGACGTGAAATAAAATATACTTAATAAAAAAGCCGAATCCTTAAAGGAAAATACGATGAGGAGTTTAATATGGATAAACAAAAAAAAACAAAAGTCGTATTAGGGGTTCAGCCGAGATACGTGTAAAACTAGGTCATAGTAATACATTTTTTACCAAACGTTGTTTATCGGTGATATTTGTAACATAAACGTTCGTTTTTGTTACGTTTTGTATTTGAAAATATGAAATATCCTAACCGTTGAACTAGCTGTATCAAAAATAATTCATAACATTATTAGTAAAACACCTTTTTGTTACACCATAATCTGATAATGGAAATAAATTCAGCCTATGACCCGAAATTACATGTATCTCGGCTGAACCCCTAATTGGTATAATTGTTTCTCTAATATTCGGAAGCATACATATAACAAAAAAATTAAGTATTAATAAAAGATAAATAACAAAATCAAAAGCCTCAATTATCTAAATGTATATTAGATAATTGAGGCTTTTACATATCAATCTAATCTCTAAAATTTCTTTTTCTCAAACTTTTAATGTAATAACAAAGATTCCCTATAAATACAAAAAACCATATAATACACATAATCCATTTTAAAATAGAGCCTAACTTAAATCCATCTCCTAAAAAAATGACAATTATCATTGCAATACTTATTACCATCATAAATAGATAATAACTCATTTTATTTTTATTTAATTTATAAGACATATATACCTCCTTAAAAATATCTACTCTATATAATTCTTTATAACAATATAAATAAAAGTAATAATATATTACAAATAATTAGTTTACATTCATATCCTTTATTTTATTGAGTTTATCGTGAGTTAATCATTTTCTTCAAAAACATCAAGAAAAGTATACATTCAAAACACTGTGAATAAAGAGGGTATAATGCTTGTAACAAAAAAAGAAAAAGTTAGATCCATACTAACTTTTTTACATAATTCTAATTATTGGTAGTATCCGAAAAAGCTCACTTAGTATCTTTTTTCAGATAAGAAATGAGCTTTTTCGTTTTTTCGGGTGACTCGATTTCTTAGCTTGATAGACATGTGGTGCTACCCTATACCGGTCTCTGTTGAGCGGGTTTTGTTTTAAATACGACTGTTTCGAATTCTTTTCTATATATCTTAGTTGGTAACTTAAGACGTGATAAATAATATCCTTGCTTATCTTGAATAGACTTAAAGTTCTTGTAAACGAAAATATCCTAAGTCACGAATATATAGTTCATTCTTTTGTGCCATACCTGTTCGAGCCGCACCATACGCCTGATCACTTCGTTTTCCTGGTTCAATTTTCACATCAGAAAATTCTCCACTCAACAAGTCATACTCTAGTTGAATTTTTACACCAGCTTTATGACTACATCCTCCGGCACCAGGATAAGTAGCTGCGAATCGATCTGGAACTTGAAAGATTGTAGAATCAAGGATGCGAATACGCTCAAAGTAAGCAGACAGAGAATGAGAAATCCTAGATAACCCTCCAATTTTAGCTTGTAGAAGTGTAGTAAATACATTTCGAAAGAAGGCTACAGAAGCCGCGTTAAATCGTCGATTAAGTCCCTCAGGACTTAATAAAATTCCTGTTGAAGTTTCTAATTGACTACAAAGTTAAGTAAGAGAGGTAGTAGCGATTTGTTGATTTAACCATACACACAAAGATAAAAAATGGTGCCCATGGCACTTACGTTTTCGTTTCATTCCGCCTGCTTCTATAGCTAATTGATTAAGTGTAGCGGGAGACATATAGCGATATAACTCTTCGGCAAATAAAGACAACTCTTGTTTTTGATGCATATTCATAAAAAGCACGTCACCCTTTCTCATTAACATAAGAGAATAGTAACGTGCTTTTAACTTCAAGAATAGTCTAAATCCTTAAGTTGATGGATGTGTGGCAGCATCCCTTAAATAAATTCGAAGAACTCTATTCTAAAAAATACATCTATATTTTACTGGTGATGATAAGTTAATTAAAGTTGATGGATAGCCAAACTCCATTGAAGCATCTATAAATTCTTCTAAATGTTGCACCGATTCAGTGACTATTTTCACCAAATAACTATATTGTCCGGCTAATCTGTGGCACTCAAAGACCATAGGATTTTCTTTGCAAAAATTTCTGAATTGTTGACATTTTTTTGATTCAAACAAAACAAAAGCCGTTACATTCTTATTTAATTTCTCTGGGTTTATAACTGCCCTATAGGCTGTAATAATATTTTTATCCTCTAATTTTTTTACTCTTTCTTTTACAGCTGGTGTTGATAAGTTCACCATTTTTCCTAGTTCAGTCATAGATATACGTCCATCTTCTTGAAAAATATGTAAAATCTTTCGGTCAATATGGTCTATTCTAAACATCCCCTTTTTATTTAAAGCAAAACGCTTATAATGAATAAATTTTTTAAGTCTTTTGGATGAAATAGCTAATAATTTGTATTTAAACAAAATTATATTATATTTATAATTTTATGTATATAATGAAAAAAATGTTATTGGAGGAATAAAAATGGGACTTGAGATGAGGAAATGTTGTGAGAAATGTAATAATAAGATTGAAGAGCAATCTTTGGCTTTTATTTGCACACATGAATGTACATTTTGTGAGGAGTGTACAAAATTAATGAATTATGTATGTCCTAATTGTCAAGGAGAACTTGTTAAAAGACCTAGACCCCTATCTAGTAGTGTCTGCTCTCTTAACATATAACAATACTACTTATTAGGTTCGTAACGAAATAGGTTCAAAAGATAAAAGGGGGCGATATTATGATTATTAGAATGAAGAAAGATATGGAGAACATATATATAAATTATAGCATAAAGGAGTTTTTATATTGAACCAAGCTTTGCTTATTATTGATGTCCAACAAGAATTAGTTGATGGTAATAACGAAACTAAAAATGTGCTTAATAAAGAAGCATTGTTAGATAATGTTAATTTGGTTATTAATAAAGCACTAGAATCACATGCTTTGATTATCTTTGTGAGGGATAAAGATGTTGCTGATGGCAAAGGTCCAGGTTTTCAAATACACCAGACAGTAAAAGTGCCAACCAATGCAAAAATATTTGATAAAGTAGCTACAAATGCGTTTTATGGTACACTATTAATGGATTTTTTAAAGGAAAACGAGATCGAACATCTTGTTATCATGGGATGTAAAACAGAACACTGTATTGACACAGCGGTTAGAACTGCAACGGTGAATCATTTTGATGTTACTTTAGTTGGGGATGGTCATTCAACGACAGATTCTTCAATCCTATCTGCTGAAAAGATAATAAGTCATCATAATGAAATACTTCATGGTCATTACAATGTTGACAATTTTTCTGTTGTTCGGACCAGCCAAGAGGATTTGTTTCAACCAATTCATAACAATTACCGATAAATCACTATTTACCCTGTTAAATTGAGAACCTTAAAAAAATTATTGATCTATAGCAATCAGGCGTGATTGTGGAATAACCCAAACCATATTTAAACGAATGTGTGTTATTATATTTTTAATATGGAATTATATCACACCAGAAACTAAAAAAGTTTATTTTAACCCCGTTCTAAAATTGGAACGGGGTTATGCGTATTTAAGAAATTAAAATAAAATACATTTATTTTAATTTTACATTTAATGGTTTATTTCTTAGATAGAAATTTCGTTTTGGGGAACAACCAATTTCTTAAGTTGACGGGAATGTGGTGCTATCCCATCGTCATCAAGCTTAGGAAAGCAAATACCCCCCAAACGAGAAAATTGACATCTCTAGTTGAAAATGTACAATTTTTTTGTTTTGAGGCATTATAAAATTCTAAAAAAGATCATTTCAATATACTATGAAATGATCTTTTATTCACCTTAACTATTTGCTAAATATTTCTCTAAATTTTAGTTTACGAGGATCTACGTTATTTTCTATCTGTAATTTTGAGTCGAATCCTTTTGCAATCCTTTTCCAATCTATCATTTTGAAATTCTGATTTACTATTTTCCCATGATCCATATTCTCTCCATCCTGTGCTAGGAAAATGCCATTTGGATATTTTTCTCCTAATCCAAAACTCATTACATCAATACCGTCTGTATCACTCGTTCCATCAGCATTTTTACCATCAACAATAGCAAAATTACCAATATACTCATTGTTGCCTTTACGGTCATACACTGCATAACTATTATTCCCCTGACTAGAAGCAATTAAATACCCTGTCCCATTTTTTCCATAATATATCGTCAAACCCTCAATATCTGCTGTTAAATGGTTTCCATCCGCACCATCTACTTTTGCAATCGGTTGGTTTCCTCCGTCTGGTTCCGCATTGAATTTCCAAATTGCCACATCTTCTTCACCGATATATATTGTTCCATACTCATCATCTGCTACAATTCCTTCTGATTGAGAACTTAGCTTTAATTCACGTACTTTTTTTCCTTCTATTTTTCCTTTTCCATTGTCAAATAACTCATATTGTTCAAAAGTTCCATCCTTCCCTACAACTAATGCGTAAAAAATACCCGTTTTTTGACTATGATAGAGACTAAACCCATATACTTCTTTCATGCTAGATTGAATGGGAGATCCCGTAATATTTTCTAATTCTCCTGTTTTAGGGTTTATCGCAAAAATATCGATTGTATTTGTAGAACGATTTGAAGCTGCCGCAATATCAATTTTTTTACCTCCAATTGGAAATCCATATCGTACATCAACATTATTTAGTTTCCCAAAGTTATACGAATGTAGTTGTTTTCCTTTTAAATTGTAGACAGCTATCCCACCCTCTTTATTCGTTCCAATAATTTTACTTTTTTCAGAATCATGAGGATGAACCCAAATTGCTGGATCATCAGCTGCATCACCCGCATTGGCAACTGCATCTGTTTCCTCTTTTGCTTCCACTTTTACAAGTTTTGAATGTTTTTGTTTCTCTTGTACACTTGGATTTGAAAATTCCCCCACCAAATTCGGTGTAGAATTTACTGTTAAAAATAATACACTCGTCATTAAAGCAACTGTTGATATTTCCTTTAACATTTGTAGTTCCCCCTTGAAAAAAATAATTTTCTTTATCCTGTTAACTAGAACAGATACACTTTTCTTGTATTATTTTATCTATTAATTTTTAATTATTTATGTATTTATTGTAAATTTTTAGATAAATGATTTACAGGATCTATCGTAAGCAGAACGTTACGTGTATTGTGAAAATTATCCATCCAAAATAAAGTTGCACTATCCATAAAAAGTCTGGTTCTGGTGCAAAAACTCTAAAACTTTTGCAAGTAATCTCCTAAACTTGGACAGATTGATTTACGGGATCAGTCTGTCCAAAACCAGAAAGAATTCATCCATCGATTGTTTGGGCTTACAGCATAAA
>NZ_JAEHBX010000055.1:0-33813 GCF_016483395.1 Bacillus cereus group sp. N21 | reverse complement strand
TGCTCTCCTGATCCAAGGCGTGTATGAACATAATTATTATGAAAATCTTTATTATATTTAAAAGCCATTAAAAGTGAAGATAATCCTAAAATAATAACAAAAATACTAATTCCAATCTCATTACCAGACATTTATTATCATCCTTTATATAAAGATTTATAGATATATTATACCGGAATAAACGGAATATTCAATATCATAAAAGTTATTTTTGAAATATACGCCTTATAAAGTTTACATAACCCCACTTATCGGTATTCAATGTATCTTTAAGTTTACAAATTTAAAAGCGGAATGTCTTTGTATGGTTGATATTTATTCTCGTCTATTTCTTGATAAATTCTTATGAAATTAACGGTCCATTCAGGATATGGTGTTAATTTATCTCTAGCCGCTTGTTCCATTTGTACTAATTCATCGGAAGTTAAACCCCAATTGGTTTGTCCAAGCGTTAAATGGGGATGATACTGTTCCATTTCCATATACCTTTTAATCAAATCATCTGATGGAGAAACTGCTTCTACTAAAAGACGATGTAGTTTATAAACTTTTGAGTCTTCTACACTTAAGAATAGAACTTGTTTTCCAAAGAATTGTGGTTTCCCTAAAGATAAAGTGAAAGAAGGTATTTGTTTACAAACTTTCTCCACTTTTTTTAACCATTCTTGATCTGAAGTAAGTCCTCCTTGAGCTTTAACAGTAATATGTGGTTCAACAACTTCTACAATACGATTATTTTCCCATTGTCTCTGAAACTGCTGGATTTTATGTAGGTATGATTCTGGTGGAATGATTCCTATAAAAAACTTCACGTTTAGAATTTCTCCTTTTTCTAGATAAAATTATCTAAATTTTCGATTATTAAATCTTATCATAATACAATAAGTTTCTAATGTATATCTTATTCATGTAAGGTTAACATAACGTCTCATTATCAGTAGTAAGAAAATGAGCATATACCTTATTGAAATATCCCCAAAACGACAAAGCTAGCTTCCTTGGATACGATCGATAATGTGCACTAATTTTAAGTGTTATTTTGCATTCTAAACATACATAACTAAATTTTAAGGTATAGCTTTCATTACTACTGTAGTGGTAGAAATAAAACTTCTATATTCATAACTTAAATAATTATGGAAGAGTTCCTCGTTTAACTAACAGGGTAGGCTAATTCAATAAAAAGAAGGAATATCTTGTAAAAGGATGATAAAATATAAGGCTAATATGTTAATGAGGTGTATAAATTGGGTAATGAACGTGAATCAATTATGGTCATTGATGTAAGCAATATCCATACTACAAAAGAATTACATTTACTCCTTAAAGAAAAGCTTGAATTCCCTTATTTTTATGGAGAAAATTGGGATGCCTTTTGGGATTGTATTACAGGGTTTGTTTTTCCTTTGCCAAATAAAATGATTTTTAACGGATGGTCAAAATTAGAAAAAAGATTGCCAAGAGATACAAAAATAATGAAAGAATGCCTTCTTGATTACAATGAAGAGGATAGAAAGGACCCTGAATGGAAAAGCGAATTCTTATTTAATTAACAATACTTTAATTGAATAACAAGACTGCCGATGATAGACAGTCTTTTTTTCATGTCTTTAAGTGTCATAACTTAAAAGTTTTGAACATGGTTTTGAGATGTGATAAAATCAGTACATTGACCTACATCAAAACTTATGGTCAAAAGTAAACGTAGAATAGGTGAGATTTTGGTTAAATATGGATATGCTAGGGTGAGTACATTAAACCAGGATTTGGAATCTCAAATTCGAATGTTAGAAAAAGAAGGCTGTGAGAAAATTTACTCCGAAAAATTTACAGGTACAAAATTTGATAGGCCAAAATTTCAAGAACTACTTTCTGTACTAGAAAATGGCGACACACTAGTTGTAACAAAATTAGATCGTTTTGCACGTTCGTCTGAAAATGCAATCCAAACGATTAAAATGTTATTTGAGAAAGGAGTTAAGGTTCATGTCATTAATATGGGAGTAGTGGAAGATACACCAACGGGTAGATTGATGTTTAATATCCTGAGTGCATTCGCTGAATTTGAAAGAGATATGATTGTAGAACGTACACAAGAAGGAAAAGCGATTGCTAAGTTGAATCCTGATTTTAAAGAGGGGCGACCGAAGAAATATAATAAGGAGCAAATAGAACATGCTTTGGGTTTGTTAGAAACAGAATCTTATAGAAAAGTGGAAAGAATGACAGGAATTAGTGTAAGTACCTTGCAACGGGAAAAAAGAAATCGTTTAAAAACTGAGTGAATAAAAAATGGAGGGTATTTTTATGATACATTGTTAAATGAAACCATATTTTGCATGTATATTCAAAAATCACGATGCCGTCAGGCGCATTTTAAGCCATTTAATTTTATTTTCACGTACAAAAGGGGGGTCTTTGAAATTGTGAATTTGAAATAAAGATGTATCTTTCTTAAAAAAGTTGCTCTGTATTGCCCCTTTGGGTTAGATTGGAAACGGCGACGGAACAATTAATATCTAGAAAAGTGATTATATGCTAACAGAAGACGAAAGAGTTCGTTCTAAATGTGCAAAATTTGAAGGGCATACTGCAAATGTTTCAGATGCTGTAATAGGAGTGAACCACCCACCTTTTGATAAAGATTGCCGTTGTTTTGCTACTTACCAAATTGAAGGCATACGAAAGAAATAAAAAGCCCTAATAAGGGTCACCATACATCACTCTCAAACTAACAAAATAAAATACCCCCTAAAATGAAAAAAATACGCTTTCTTTCTGTTTCCTTATAGGAAAGGATGGCGTTTTTTTACACTTGGGGGTAAAGCAAATTCTTAAGTTGATGGACATGGGGTACCACCCATAGATTAATAAATAAATAGGGCATTTTATCAAATCATAATTATGTATAAATATGGTAAAATCATATTGAGATATTTGCTGTTAGAAAGGAGGTGAATATGATGATAATGCAGATAATATTATATTTTTTCTTCCCGGTAACATTGTTAGCTACTGTTTTTCTTTCTAAAAAATCACATCTAAGATCGATCTTCAAATTCATTCCAGCTGCTGTTTCAGTAATTTTAGCGGTTTTCTTCTATTCCTTGTTTTTATATAATAATGGAATAGGTGAGTTTATGTCCGCTCTCTTTTTATGCGGTATAGCATTAGCAAATCTATTTTTAATTTTAGTATTTAAATTATTTAATAATGCTGCTCCAAGTAATTAGAAAAAGGGCTGTTAGAAGATAACAGAGGTAGAGCATTGATTTTAAATGCTCTACTTCCTGTTCTTATTAACGGCAAGATTTAACTCTTAACCAAGCTAAGATAGCAGTTGCCATTGCGTATTTACCTTTATAAGGACGTACACAATCACCAAATGTATTGTCACAAGAACATTTGTCAAATCCGAACATTTCATAACAACGGTCATGAGCACGGCAACAAGTATCTACACCATTAATTGGTGAACCGCCACCATATCGTCCGCCATTACCACAGTTCTTACCACAATGTTTATAGCCGCCTGGTAAGCATCCATCAACTGACATATCTTTAGTATTCAATTTCTCTAAAGATTCTCCAGGAGTGTAGTTAGGATCGTTGTAAGGTACAGTGTTATCGAATTCTTCAAATTGACCGATGTTCTCGATTGCTGCAACATTAATAGTAGGTTGTTGGGATACCTCAAGTTTCTTATTTAAGGTATATTGTTTTACAGATCCTTCTTCTTTGTAGTCAGCACTGAAATCGTAATTAATTACGGTATCTCCGGCTTGGTTAAATGCTAAAATGTTTAATTGTACATTTCCTTCTTTGTTTTGTAAAACAAGAGATTTAACTATACTCACAACGGGTGGTGTTACTTCAAGTACATCAAACATGTAACCTAATTTAACTTCAAGATTCTTAGCATCAATTGGTTGACGTAACGATACCTCGGCAATGAAATTTTGAAAATCTTTTTGTTCGGCTGCTTGTTTTAATGCTTCTTGAACCTCTTCTGGTGTCATGTAACGACCGTTTTCAATGTTATACATAATAGCTTCCTCCTTGAGTAAAATTTGTGATTCTCTTATATAAGAGGAATTAAAAGATAGTAATTCAAAAAAAGAATAAAAAAATTTTTTCTTTAATTGGAATCTGCTTATTTGTAGGTTAAGAAGGCGGCTTTCAAGAGTCGTTGCCTTTAACAGAAATGAGATTAAAAAAGTATAAGACAATGAAAAACCCCAAACTATGTTTTTAGTGGGGCTTTGATAAAGTAGTGAAAATTACATATAGAAATCTTGTAACGATTTAGTTTTTTTCTATAAAATCAAAAAAAGTGGGTGCGGACATATTTTGTAGGAAAGGGATTTTTTCGTGAATTTTCATCATTATTTCTTGCTCTAGATCTTCTCTTTCTTGTATAGGAGTATTTCGCAAGCTCCTATTTATTTTTGGGGAGAACTTTACTATGATTTCTTCAAAATCAACCTTTGTACAATCTTCCATTATCATTTCACTCCAATTCTAGTTTCATTGCTTGTTTTAATTTTTTAATTGCACTTTTGTGATTATAAGAAATGGTTTGCTCAGACTCACCAAGCATCTGAGCAATTTCTCTATTGGTGTAATCTTGTAAGTAAAACAGATTTAGTATTTTAATTTGTTTTTTAGATAACTTATTAAATTCAGAGAGCAGCACCTCATCGCTCAAATGATTTTTTAAATGATTTTCCTCTTGTATAACATTATTATATGTTTCATCTTCATCAGTTGATGCTAGAACATCATGTATAGATGCTTGATTGCCACTGTTATCCTCGACAGTAATATCTAGGTTTAATAAATTCCTCTGCTTATTAAGATTCACCTTTTTATCGAAGTCGATAGAATAGTAATGAATGAGTTGACTTACGTAATTGAGGACCTTCACTTGTTTGTAATGTGATTTAAAGGATTGGTCCAAAAGTTTTTTGTTTGTAAGCGTTGGATTAATAATCGCATTCTTGAATAAATTGAAATTTTCATCTTTTCTTAAAAAGTTACGAACTATAGGCTCGTTCATTCTTTTTCTATGTTTTTTTAGATAGTTCTCAATTTTTTTCTCCGCCATAAAATACCCTCCTCGCTATTAAAAGAGAAATCACCTGTCGAAAAATCAAAATAATAAAAATTTTCAGCACGAAACCGAACAAAAGTTCTATCTACTATATTATCCCACTTTTTACCCTGATAGAAAATGGGAATATAACTTTTTGTTTTTTGTATTTTTTCCTATATTATCCCATATTACCATGCTGATATGAAAAAATATTCAGAATTTTAAATGTTTGAAGAGTGTTCTTTTGGTTTTACTAAATAAGAATTTTGATATTTTTTCAGTTGCGTTCTCTTTTATAAATGGATAATAAAAAGGGGGAATTGCTATGAATAAACAAATTACTTTATATGGCCATAATGGTTGTAGTTTTTGCGTTAAAGCTAAGAAGTGGTTTGAAGAAAATAGAATCGATTATATTAATAAAGATGTAACAGATGAGCACGCAAGAAAAGAGTTTGAAGCTTATAATGCTGATGGAATTCCGTTATTTATCATTAAAGATAATGATAAGCAAACCGAAGAAAAAATAATTGGTTTCACTACCACTAAGTTAGTTGAAGCACTGAGTAGGTAATATATACTTATAAAAGAAATGAAGGGAAGTATCTTTCGTTTAAAGAGTTTAAAAATTTTACTATTCTATGAAAAAGGATGTTTCCTGTTTTGACAGGGGGCATCTTTTTTATTCTGCTTGTGCTGAGCATCATTGTTTAGAATAAATCCCATTCCGATTTCACATTGCTTCCTAATAATAAAATGCTCTTGAAAAATAGTGTGTTTTTATTGTTTCAAATTCACATTTAGCGCTATCTTATAGAGTACTTTTATTTTTGAATTCTTTTAGTTTGTTTTCGGTATTTTCTCTTTAATAATTATAATATTTTTCGAAGGAGAGAACATTATGGTTGTTATTACAGAGAGTCCCGTAATGGTAAATGAAATATTCGGTAAACAAAAGGTTGATTCATTCGGAATCAATTTAATTAAAGCGAAAGATGTTTGGAATTCAAGTGAAAAAGGTGACGGAGTTGTAATTGCTGTTATAGATACTGGTTGTCATGTAGGGCATCCTTATTTAAAGAATAGTATTATTGGTGGATATAATTTTACAAATGATGATAATGGTGATCCTCAAATCTTTGAAGACTATCGTGGACATGGTACTCATGTAGCGGGAATCATTGCAGCTGGAGAAAATGAGATAGGGAATGTGGGTGTTGCTCCTAGAAGTAAGATTCTTGTATTAAAAACGATTGATGCATATGGAAAAGGTAGTTATAACAAAGTGATAAAAGCGTTAAAATATGCAATGAATTGGGTAGGGCCAAATGGTGAAAAAGTTTCTATAATTAATATGTCATTAGGTGGAATTGTTCATAGAGAAGACTTGCACACAGTGATAAAGGATGCTAGGAATAAAGGGATATTAATTGTTGTGGCTGCAGGTAATGAAGGAGATGGGAACACGGATACTATAGAGATTTCTTATCCAGGATTCTATCAGGAAGTAATACAAGTAGGTGCAGTGAATCAATTAGGGGAGATTTCATCGTATTCAAATACGAATATTAATTTAGACTTTGTAGCTCCTGGAGATAATATTGTATCAACATTTCTAGATGGAAAATATGCGAAATTAACCGGTACATCGATGGCTACACCTTTTGTTTCAGGTGCACTTGCTTTAGTTTTGAATATGATTTCTTCTCAAACGAATAATCCGATAGTTGCATCATACTTAGCATACTTTTACTTAGTTAAACATGCAAAAAAATTAGGGCATTCATATCTTGAAGAAGGAAATGGTCTAATACAACTAATTTAGAAAGGTGGTGTGAGTAACTTGGATCCTAATCATTTAGAACCATGGTTTTCGGCTATTGGTAATTTTGGATTCCCTGTTGCATTAGCTGTTTATTTATTAATTAGATTTGAAAAGAAACTTGAAAGATTAACAGATGTCATCGAAACATTGAAAGATGTAATTCGAATGAAATAAATATAATTTTTGTTTTGTTTTGATAAATCAAGTATTTGTTCCTCTTTTTATAAATGTATAATTTTTTAAATGTAGGAGGGACTTATATGAATGCAATTGAAAAAGAACTTAAAAGATACAACGAACTTAAAAAGGATTTAATGACCATTACCAAATGCTTAGATTGTTGTCAAGCAGATGATGTTTGTTTTTATCAAGATTTAGCTATGGTTTACACAAATAAATTACAGAGCTTTCATAATTTCATTGAAAAAGAGTATGATGTTAGTATTTTCTGCACCTTCAATAGGGATTAACAAAGTAGTATTTAATCATCAATTTGAGAAAAAAGCAAATTGATTTTTGTATAAAAAGTTCAATTTTGTGAATTAAAAGGAATATATGGCGGCATAGCCAAGTGGTAAGGCAAAGGTCTGCAAAACCTTTAGCATCGGTTCGAATCCGATTGTCGCCTCTTTAAATGGTGACATAGCCAATTAGGAAAGGCAAAAGTATAGCATAAACTTAGAGTGTTGGTTCGAATCCAACTGTCACCTTAAAAAAGAAAACTAGTGATTGCTAGTTTTCTTTTTCTTTCTCTATATAATCAAAAAAACCAGGTGGTTCTTCAATTGCTTTCTCTTTTGCTTTTATTAATTCTTCTTCTAAATCTCTTTGAAATTCTTTTATATTTTTAATATCTGTTCTAAACATCCCCATACCCCCTCTGATTTATACAAATATTATCTTATTTTTAATATTTGTATAAATGATTTTGAATCTAGTGAGATTATTTTACAAATAGCTTTAAATTTCTCTTAAAGTTAATTTTAAAGCTATTTAAGATTAAAAACATATAGGTTTTTAGTTTTTAATGAATTCTTTCACTTTAATAAAGACGAGGGATACAAAATCTTTGGCGCAATTCTATTTGTTTCATTCTATGTCTTAAACGGAGAAAATTGCTAGTTAAGTTATGTTTTAAGTACTTAAGAATTAAGATAGAAAGACTTATAGTGTGAGAAGGGTATGAATAGAGTGAAGTGAAACAAGATTTAGGTTTCAACATAAGAAAAAAATTATAGAACGATTTAAGATTATCAGAGTGTATTTAATTAATCTATACTAAAAAAGGAGTTGTGAGTCATGAAAAAAGAGAACAGTGAAATTAAAGAACAAGGACACCCGGATCCGGGATACCCAGATAGTTGCGGCCCTAATAGATACTGTACTACACGAGAAATTTGTTGTGGTAAAAGTAGATATTGTCAAGCCTGTAAGAATATAGGTTACCTTGGCTATGAGTGTGTTAAATCTTGCTGATACAAGATTAAATTACATTATGTGAGTCTTAGCTAGAGATTTTAGATTAATGCTATCCTTCGTAAAAGCTTTGGTAAAGTAACTATGTCCTATAGACATCAAAAGGTTCAAAGTCTTCTAGATTTTGAACCTTTTGGGTTTTAATTACCACAATATTAATGGAGATACATAAAATTTGTTTCATTTCATTTTAAATTACAAATTTAATATTCAATTTTTATTACAAAAAACGGTTCTGGTGCAAAAACTCTAAAGCTTGTGCAATGAATCTTCAAACCATGGACATACTGATACTAGTACTCTAAATAAGGACGTGATCAGTATGAAAAAACAAAATCTATTCAAGTGGAAACATTATCAACCTGATATTATTTTATTAACCGTAAGATGGTATCTACGATACAACCTTTTTCGTGATTTAGTCGAAATGATGGAAGAACGCGGGTTATTTATTGCTCATACAACCATCATGAGCTTGGTTCATCAATATGGCCCTGAATTAGATGAGCGAATAAGGTGTCATCTTAAGACAACCAATGATTCTTGGCGAGTTGATGAGACGTATGTGAAAGTCAAAGGTCAATGGATGTACCTATATCGTGCTGTTGATTCAAAAGGAAATACAATTGATTTTTATTTAAGTAAAACAAGAAATCATAAGGCTGCAAAGCGTTATTTCAAAAAACTTTGCGGTCTTTTCATGTTTCAAACCCCCGCGTTATCACAGTAGACAAGAACCCTGCCTATCCTATAGCAATTGCTGAGTTGAAGAAAGAGAAAAAGATGCCCATAGGCATCAAACTCAGACAGATAAAATATCTGAATAACATTGTGGAACAAGATCATCGTTTTATTAAAAAGAGAGTTCGTTCGATGTTAGGATTGAAATCTTTTCGTACAGCCAAATCTATTCTTTTCGGAATAGAAGCGATGCATATCATTAAAAAAGGACAACTTGCTTTACGGGACAAGTCAAGTGAATTTCATTCATCAACTATTTGGAATAGCTGCATAAGAACAGATTCCATTAGGAATCTATATACCTCTTTCAAATGGATGTAATCTTTGCAACAGAACCAAAAATACAGTGATTTGCTCTTTTTTCTCTTTTAATAATTCATAAGTTTCTTCTTGTAGACCATTCATATGGCTCCCTCCTTTATATAATCGTATCATACTTAAATTAAAATACTGTTTTATAGACGTATTTCTCAATGTTATTGAAAGAATCCTCTAGTATTACGGATTTATTTTTTGTTAATAATTATGGTACGTTAAATTATTTAAATATGACTCAAAAAAGCCCCTCTAAAAGGAGCCAATTAATTATTTTACAAGATTCTTCTGTATTTCCTCTAGTATAAGCTTTGCACCTGCTGGGCTTAACGTAATTTTTCCGTCTGCTAAAGAAATATTTTTATCAGATACTTCTCCTGTTATTACACAAGCGCCATGCGATTCATATTTTTTCAAGATAATCTTTTCACCTTCTACATAAATCTCTAATGGTGTCTTTTCTTCAATTTCCAGCGTGCGTCTTAACTCCATTGGTATCACAATACGTCCTAATTGATCTAATTTTCGAGTTATCCCTGTTGATTTCATGAAACCTCTCCCTTATATATTCTATAGCTTTATATTTCATACCCTATGCCATTTTTTATTGTAACAAGCTTTCTCCGTACATGAAAAACATTATAATCCAAAAACTAACGATCAAAACAAAGATATTTGAAATAAATTTTTGGAACAATCTTTAGTCTATGACATTGCCCCCTAACTACTTGTATATAATAGGTGTCCCAAAAACTTTACTTTTTGGGACACTATATTATATGACATGATTGAATTTGTAAAAATTTCACTTTATATTTAAAATAAATATGAAAGAATATTTAAAATATTTAGAGGGATGGAGGATTACTTAATGTGTTCACAAGAAGCTCGTTTATTCAATTTAAAACTTATCCGAGATGAATTAAAGAAAAGAGATTGGGCTGTAGACGCTTTTCTATTTCAGTATAAAAAGAGAGAATATATTGTTTTAGTAAAAGTTTATTCAAAAGGGGAAACTAAGGATAGTCCATATGCGATTGTAAAACTGGAATTTATAAAAAAGGGACATGGTTCCGAAAGCTTATGTGCGTATGCAGATTTATATAAATTACATTTTCCAACTTATAAGTCGTTTAGAGAGTTTTTCGAAATCGATTTTAATCAAGAAAATCTAGGAGATATCATTCAGCAATTCACACAATATTTTTCTACTTTTATTCCAAATCAATTAATTATAAATAAAGATTCGGCATTAGAAAAATCTATAACAAAGTATTTGAATAAATCTGATTCCGATGGTATCTACTGTTTTGGTGTCAAAAGAAACGGACTTAAAAATGATGGTACACCAGGGCAAAGAAGGCCTGAAAATAATCAAAAAGCAGAACTATTGAGACCAGAATTATTTAAAAAATTAAAGGATGATCTAACAATCAGTTTTTGTTTTTCTGAAGACCCTGCTAGAGAGACTTCAGATGAGATTATTCTTCTACGATGGGCGGAAAGAAACCGCTCCTTAGTTTTATAGGACTGAAAGCGGTTTTATCTTGAGACCTTTACTAAGGGTATAGTGAAGATTCGTTATATTTATGTATCCTTTTAAGGACGTATTATTTATAAAAAGTAAAACTAAGTTGATAATTTTTTATTGTTTGTAAAACTGTTCGTTAAATATCTATATAAAAAGCCATTGATTTCAGCATTTCTACTTAAAATCAATGGCTTTTACAAATTTAACATTTTGTATCTTTTGTAAAACTCATTTGTTAAATAAAAAAACCCCTTCACGTTTTGTGAAGGGGTTAGTCTACATTGAAAGGGTACTTCCATTTTAATATGTAAAAGAAAAAACTCGTATTGATAAAATCAATTTTCGTATCTTAGTTTACTGCTTTTTGTAAACATATTTAATCACATCTTATCTTAATTTTAAACGATGTATTTCTACCCTAGAATTTTACCTGGAAGTATTTAAATACATCTTATGTTAGTGTAAAACTTACGATTGCCAGATTTTCTATATTGGATACGCATGTACTTAAATACATCTTATGTTATTATTCACCGAGTGAATCCAAACAAGAACGAGCCTATTGGACTCAATTTAAATACATCTTATATTAATGTTAAACGAATTACATTTCTGTCTATGCGATTTAAAAAAATCATTTAAACACATCTTATGTTAATGTTAAACACAAATAAAATAAATAAAGTTACTTTAACAAATTCGGTAAAAACTTGATAAGATGAATTTCAAACATTATTTTACCAGCAAATAGATGTATCGTGTAACGGTCTTTGTGTTACACCCTTCAGAGCATGAAAAATGCCCACGCATCAATGTTTATTTACATTTGATACTACCTTACGGAGTGTTGGCACTTGGTAAATTTCTTATGTGCTACTTCTCCATTTATGGCGTGTAAATCCACCAAATTATTTAATATCGACTCAATTACCTACATTAATCCAGATAACCTAACTTTTCTATATACTCCTCCATACATTTTTTTGAATGCAATTTGCTTTGTACCGCTAATTGTTTATTTATAATATTTTCGATGTCATAAGTAGAAATGTTTTTCGCCGCATTATAATCAGCATGTGTTTTATATCCACACTGCTTACATTCAAACACAGCTTGTGTACAACGATTTTCTTTACAAATATATCCGCATTGACTACATCGTTGACTCGTATATGCAGGGGCAACTTTAATAACTTCAATTCCATGAATCTCAGCTTGATTTTTGATCTTCTCCTGCAAATCAAAATAAGTCCAATCTTTAAGAACCTTATCATTTTTTGATATGCCTTTTAAAAGTTCCATTTGAATACGCCCGCAATTATGTTTTAGACACTGTTTTATTATATAGTTTGCATATTTATGGTTGGTGCTATTTCGAAACTTAGCTATTTTATTACTTAACACGTCTATTGGCTGTAACCGTTTTGCCCTACCTTTTCCCGTTCTACTATTACTACAATATTTACTTTGTTTCAGTAAATTGATACGTCTCTGTCGAATTCTTTCATTAAACGCTTTAATTTCATCACCTTTAATATTGCTACGAATAAACCCTTCATTAAATGCAAAGTAAACTGTATTTATTCCACCCATATCAATTCCCATGATTAATTCTTTATCAAATTTATTTTCTTTTAAAGCATTGAATTTATAAGTAATTGATAAATACCACTTATTTTTGTATTTATGAATCATACATGCGCCTTTGCTGTATGTTTGATTCATTAATCGGTCTAAAATAACTTTCATGCTTTTTTGTTTTTTGGTACCTAACTTTACAAAAATCTTCCCTTTTGGGACATCGCCATTTTCCTTATGAAAATCTCGTGAAAAAAGAGATATACCAGCAATATAATCTCCATTCTTCTCTTTTGTTATGTCTACAGAATTATTATGGAGATCAATTGGTATGCGATTTCGAAAAGAAGGAATTGACATTTCACCTTTTCTAATTTCATTTCTTCTACTCTTCCACGTTTTTATAATTTTTTGAAGAGTGGTAGACATGTTTCCTTTATGTATATCTGGATATTTACTTTGTAATTTATGGTATATATAACCGTCAATTTTCTTCTGTGTACACCCATACAAATCTTGGACAGTAGGGTATGTCCCTCTTGCTTTAAAGTAGTCAAAGGATAAAGCATCAAACTCCCATAGTTGTTGAATGGTTCGATTACTTATCGTTCTGACCTGATATGTTAAGTTCCGTAAATGCTTTTCAAATATTGTCCAATCGACATTCATTGGACATAAAATTTGATATTTCATTATCTTAATTGTTACTCCCAAAATCTCACCTCTTCATGTCCCTGATGTCACCATCCTAACCAAATCAGCAAAAATTATACTATTAGTTATATTTGTGCTAATTTGAATCAGTAACAGAGGAATTCCGATTAAAGATCAAAAATTGAAACCAAATATTATTCAATAGATATATAATTATTATTGAAGAGTAATCTGTAGGTCACAGGTACATGTCAAAAAAGGAAAGCACTTATTTAAAGTGCTTTCCTCTCCTTCTTATTATCGCAATGGAGGCTTCACAATGAAAGAACATAAGGAACAGAAATCATATTATATAAGAGAATACACGTTAAGAGATAAAAGCACGAAATCCATTAAGGTTGAACCCTGGCGCTCTTTTAAAGAGGAAATGAGGGTGCTTGGTATTACGGATAATGACATTTTTCAAATTCAACTAATTGAAAGGGTTCCACCGAGATACGTGTAAAAACAGACTATAGCCTTACTATTATTTCTAAACTATTTACGAATCAATTTTTTATTTATTATTTTTTACTAATCTCAATGCTTTGCTTTCATCATCAATTTTTTAAATTCTATAAAATTACGGTATACTAACAATAAAAAGAACAGGAGACGGAGAATATGATCGATTGGAATTCAATTAATCCGCGTCATTTCGAAAAGTTCATTTTCCATGTCTTAGGAAAAAAGGGTTTTCGAAACCGAGAGTGGTTTGGAAGAGGCGGCGGAGATAAAGGACGAGATGTTGTTGCAAAATATTATGTAGAATTACCTTTTAATCTAGGGTTTGAACAAACCTGGATATTCCAATGTAAACGTGAAAAACGTATGCCACAACAATCAGAAGTATTTAATGAAATTGTGAAGGCAAAACAGCACCATCCAGATGGGTGGGTATTAGTTACTCCACACAATCCTACATCAAACTTTTATGATTTTTTACATAGTCTCGAACAAAATATGGGGTTTAAATTAGTAGTATTTACCCTAGCAGAATTAGAAGAGATTGTGCGAGATCATACAGAATTAAAATATGTCCTACTTCACGGACATTTACCAGAAGAAGGAGAGGAAGCAAATGTATAAATTAGAATATGATTATGATGATCGTATTATTTATAAAGTAGAAAATGAACACAAAGAAAAAATGGATTTTGAATATCCAAGTGAACCAATTGTATCCCCAAATGGACAGAATACGGTATTCATCGATCCATTAGAATGGGAAGCTTTAGGTTCTTTATATATGTTTAATAACATTATTGGAGAATTTACAACATTAATCCAACCCGAAGAAAACTTTATTCCAAAATTTGTGAAATGGCTCGATCACGAAACGCTCGGAGTAATCATTGGCTTTGGGCACGGAACTGTAGCAATCGGAGGAAATTTGTTTACATATAACCTAACAAGTAAAGAAAAAACGCAAATTACCTCATATGATTTTAAGGTACAAATTACAAGCTTCGATATTTTAACAGAAAACAGAATTAAATGCAAAGGTATTAAATACACAGATGAATCTTTAAACCAATTCATTGAATTTGAAGAAGTGATTCAATTATAAAAAGGTGCCATATGGCATCTTTTTATTTTCCATTTATTTTTTAGCTATTTTAAATTGTGTTGCATTAGGTTCTAGTTAAATTTTTAAAATTTCATTAATAAGGTATAATATAGATTTTAATTATTTAGTGGAGGAGAAATTATGGAACGAGTCGATGTGGTTGCACTTATTTATGATGATACAAATAGAAAAATCCTTATGGTTGGAAACAAACGTGAAAATGGTAGTGAATGGAGCCTACCAGGAGGAGCAAGAGAAAGTGGTGAAACATTGGAACAGGCTGTTATCCGTGAGACATTTGAAGAAACAGGGTTAACAGTTGAAATTAAAGATATATTTGCTATTAATGAAAAGTTTTTTCCACATGCACATGCTGTAATTTTCACCTTTGTGGCTAGAATAGTAGGCGGAGAAATATCTATTCAAGATCAAAATGAAATTACTGAAATTAGTTGGATAGACCTAAAAGAAGCTGAAAAAATTATGTTTTACTTTCCTAATGGCGTTCAAAAATTATTAGAAAAAGGGGTAGTAGCTCCTTATTATTTTCAAACTAAGTAAAACCAAAAGAGCAATTACATAACTTATAACATTTAAAAAGCTAATTCACGGTGTAGCACAAACAAAAGCGCAAGAAAAACATGTGACTGTTTTTTCTTGCGCTTTTTTACGTTAGTATATTAATAATAAAAAACTATTTACCAGAAAATAGTTCCTTCATTTCGTCTTCCAGCAATAGTCTTCTTCGAAATTTTAAATCATTGGGAATATTTTCATTTGCTATGCATTTATTTTCTAAACAGTTTAAGTATAACGCTAGTTGAACCAATGCATAATGCTCAAAATCACTCTGAGCACCTTGGAAAGAAACATACTTTTCTAAAAATGTATGTGCGCCTTTTAGCTGTGTATACGCCCATTCTTTATTATTGTAACCTGAATCATAACTTAAATAGTGAATCTTCTCCAAATTATAGCTGTATTTTCTTCTTTCGGAACTTCCGCTATTAAGTGAATGTAATTCAATATATAGGGAGGTTTCTAGGTTTTCTTTAGCATAAATTAATCCATTATTTTCGAATCCTTCATAACTCATATTCTGCATACTATTATGTTCAAACTTTATTGCATATTTTAATGCGCTTAGATACAAATTCATTTTATTTTGGTTTTCAAGATTAGATAATTTCAGTTCGAATAATTTAATAATATAATCAAAGGAATAAATTTTTTCTGAACCAAATCGATTATTAAGCTCTTCATCTAGATTTTTTAGATAATCAATATAAGTATCAAATTCGCTTTCTCGTTTAATAGGCTTCATTTTAAAGCCAGCAATAATATCTTTTTGATATTCATCAATTGCATTTGTTATTTCTTTAACAAATTCTAATCTACTTTCGACATATTTAAATATCTGTGATATGTATATCTGAATTCTCTTGTAAGAATCCCCTTCTTTATTTGTATAAACTACTGCAATAAGCTCACTATTTTCATCCACTCTTATTCCATTGTTATTCCACATTACAAATGGACTACATTCAAATTTGCTATTATCTCGATATATTTTATGTCTATCTGTCGCTATTGGATGAACTGAGCATAAAGAACGTAAATACTCAAAATATCTCTTATCCGTTCCAGTGCCATTATTACCAAGTTGATTAAAAATTTCTGTTGAATTGCATATTTCTTCATTAGATACATTAAATATCTTTGCTAATCCAAGTACACAGTCTACGACTACAGCCGCATTATTTATGAAATTATAGAAATCAAACGCACTACTCTGATACTTATCAGTATTTAATTTAAGTTCATTTAAGTAATCAACAGTATCATCTAGCCGATCCATTATTGCACAAAGTTTATCCCACGTATGATACTCACCATCATCTATAGTTATAGTAATATGCTGTTGCTCATTTACTTTTTCTCTTAATGCTACGAGGATATCAGTATCAAGGTTTATTTGATATGTCTCTTTAATCATTAAAAAACCCCCTAACATTAATATAATCATTTATAAAAATACAATAATAACACTGAAAAACATTCACCAACTCAACATACAAAATTATACATTATCTTCTACTACTTTCATATTAAACAAAGCTATCTATATTTCTTATCATTTTCACTTCAAAGAAAACTTAAACTCATGCACTTCTCAAAACTACAACTTAATACATTGTTACAATACAAAATCCCACGTCAAGATTAGCCTATAAAATAATAAAAAAGCCTTGTTATAGAAACAAGACTTTTATCCTTCTATTTTTGTTCAATTGCATACCGACTCTCTTCGGAAACACATAAACTTGCTGTATTCACTGTTATACTACATTTTCCTAATCGCCGCTTTACTTCCAATTGCAATTTTTCACTTGCTTCCTCTAAAGATTGTGCTGGAATAATCGTAGATTGTGAGTCTGTTACCTTGCCGCTATACATCACTGAAAAATTCAATTCATATTGATGTATCAAGATTTCTCCACTCCTTTTCTCCTGGATTTCCTCACAGATCATTCTTATTTGTCGCTTGCTCTTGTAGTTTTTGAAGATGGGTACGCATTTGTGATACGTACCAGCTTTTTCTCAATCGGATGATTGCAATTCCTACAATTAAAATCAAAAAGGCTTGTAGAAAAATATCTTGTGTTTCCCATAACGTGCACAAATAAAGAAGACTTCCCGAACAAAAATAATACATGGCCAATAATAGGTTTATATTTGCGATTATCATTTGTTTCTTTACAACTGCGGCTATTCCTGCCAAAACAAGCGTACAAACTCCTATACTTAGAAAAATATATGCAATAACCTTAAAAAAAATCATCCCAACACCCCTTTTCCTCTAAAAACTCATTTAAGCCACTTAAAATACCAAATAAAAGGCGTAATCTTATTCGATACCAAACATATTAAGAGTTTCTTTAAAATCAATTACAAGCAAATCTGAAGTGTCATTTTTTCTGGAATGGGAACTTTTTATGTTGAAAATCATATATAAGCTGTTTTCCCACACATGCAACTCCAATTCCTGTCATCAAAATGGCTCCTCCCATTTTGATGCTCCATTGCAACTCACTTTCTTGCAAAACATGATCAGATATATACATAGAGAATCCAGTCCAAAGAATAAACCAAAAACCATATCCATCATATTTGCCATGTTCTAACTTTTGCTCTTGAAACGGATATACCTGGATACACAAATAGGCTATCAGCAAAACTGACAGCCCTATTCCGATTGCGATCATTCCACATCGCCCCATTTCTATTGTGTTATATCCTTTCATACCTTTTCTGTAATACATGATGTACATGTGTAGTAAACGCTCTAAAATACGGAACATTTTGTGCAACCACTTTTCCAAAATCCATATTCATCAAAGTTTCTTGTAACAGTTTCAGTTCAAAGTCTAAAAACTTATCATTCTGTTTCTGAATGGAATGCGGGATATTATGGATGGCATCAACAATATCTCGCACGTATTTCATACTATAAAAATCATCTCCTGAATGTGAAAATACATTTCGAATGAGTAGGAATGTTTCCTGTAATATTTCATGACCGATATGGTGTAACATGTTTTGATTCATATCCTCTCCCCTTCCATTTCCGTATTATGGACCTTCAGTTCCTGCATTGATTTGAAACTCATAATTTTCTACAAACCATTCTTCCTCCTCTAATACCAAATAAAGCTTCATCGTGTGTTTTTGTTGTTGCTCTGTACCATTTATCGTAGCCACATAATCGTATTTCACGTTTACATCTGCTTTATTATCAGCCGTCTTCCTGTAATACATATCTGTAATGTTTGCTTTTGTCTGAATCTGAAGCGAAGGATCCATTAAATGTCCATGTGCATCCTCAGGCGCTTCAAATAACTTTCTCTTTGCCTCTCCTGTCACCATTTCTTTGATCTGTGTTAATCCAGACTTTTCTTTTTGTTGGTTATCTTGCTGCATAAGAAGTGTCACAAATTTTTTGGCTACTTCCTGCCCTTTGTCTTGTGTATTTTCTGTTAACACGGTAATCCGTTTTTGGAGCGCTTTATTTTCTGCTGTCAATTCTTTGACTTGTTCCGTCCATTTCTTCTCTGTTTTTTGCACTTTATTTTGCAATGTACGATTTTGGCTCCATAACCAGGTACTTGTGATGACAAGCCCAACAATTAGAATGGCTGCTATCCCTTGTTTCATTCTCATTCCCCCCTATCATTGTGGTAAAAATGGCGCTGGATCGACTTGCCCAAATTTAAAGGATGTTTTGATTTCAAAATGTAAGTGCGGTCCTGTAACTTGCCCTGTCTTTCCGCAAACACCGACTTGCTGGCCGACTCCAATGTTCTGTCCTTCTTGTACCGTAATAGATGACATATGACCATATAGACTCCAATATCCATTTCCATGATTGATTACAACGACATTTCCATAGCCGCCGAACCCAGAACCGCCTTCTCCAAACTTCGCTAATTCTACAACCCCACTTTTCGACGAAGCTATTGCGGTGACACCGTCTTGGCAAGAATAATCAATACCTTTATGAATCGTACCCCAACGTGGCCCAAATGGGCTTGTAATCGTCGTTTGTGCAATCGGACGGATAAAACCTTGCGAACTTGCTGTTCCTGTATCCACGACGCCCACAGGCTTCCCAGCTTCGCAATTAAACGACAGCCCTCCCATTTGACCGACAAATTTCGTTACCAATATGGGCCACAACCCATTCGTACCATGTGGATCATTTGCGGCACCTGGTGGTGCATATTTGGCGCCAATTGCTTCAATCGTTGTAATCCCCATGCCAATATAGTTTTTATATAAGTTGCGCGCCATGGCGCTAATCCCTTCTTCAAGTGTGGCAAACTTCTGAAATCCCTTCATTTGAGAACTACTTGGGTCCATCAAACCACCTGGATTATTATAATTTTTAACAGCGTTTGAAGTACCGTTCCCCGTCTCTAGTTTCGCTATCGCTGCTAGTAAAACAGGATCAATTTGATTTTGTGTTCCTGCGTTTAAAAAAGACTGTGCCTGCCCCGTGAACACACCACCTAAATGCGGTTGGATTTCTTCCAGCGTCACTGTCTTCCCACCTGGACGACACACTGTCATCCCATTACTTTGGACCGTAGATGATGGCGTCGCCTCCTCTTTCTTTCCAATTCCTTGCCCAAACAATACAAATACAAGGAAACTAAAAAACAATAACACACCGAAAATCTTAGCAAGTAAGATAAAGAAAAAGATTCGAAGTTTCCCAGGTTTCTTTTTCTTTTTTTGCGTATTCTTTACAAGTTCTTCTTGCACCATCTCATCGATGTGCTCTTTAATTTGTGCCTTCATCACCTACTTCCCCCTTCCCATATTGGAACTAGAGGTGAGGGATACCCTCACACTCTAGAATGTTATTTGTCTTCCATTGAGTCTAGATGATTTAATTGTTTTGGCTCCTGTGTTGACAAGTTCCAATCTTCACTTCCAGCAGCTATAGCATCCGGAATAACAGGTGGTGTTTGAACTTCAATTTCTTGTCGTGGTTCAATCTTCCCATCTGGGCTTACTGTAGCTGAAATTAAATCCGGAATAGTTACTGTTTCATTTGGTGTCGATACACTAAGTGTTTCAATAACATCTTGTGGTACCACAGCATCCACGTGTGTATTTGCTGTAATAGTTGAAGTTGCAATTTCTGATGGCAGTACTGGAACTCCGATTTCTTGTTGTGGGCGAATTTCTCCATCTGGGGTTATGGTTGCTGGGATTAAATCTGAAATAGATACAATTGGCGTTTCAATAACACCTTGTGACGCCATAGAACCTACATTTGTATTTGCAATTTCTGATGGCGTTACCGGAATCCCGATTTCTTGTTTTGGACGAATTTCTCCATCTGGGTTTACTGCAGCTGGAATAGTTGCCGTTTCCCTTGGTGCTGAAATGGTAGGTGTTTCAGTTATATTTTCTTGTATAGGTGACTCGACATCTATATCTGTATCTTGCCGATAAATAACTCCTTCAGTGCCTATTTGTTCTGGCATGATTTCTGGAATAACATTTTCATCTAATGCTACTGGACCATTTGGTACTATGTCATCGGATATATGTTCTTGTGGAATATCTAAGTGTGATAACTCCTCTAGATTCTCTTCTAGTGGTGTTGTATCTGTAAATTCTCCTAAACTCGCATATTCTCTATCTTGGTCCTGATTTTCAGTATCTATTGCTCCCGCTTCTTCAGCTGTTTCCAATGCTTTTTCTAATTCCTCTGGATCCAAGCGTGCAAGTTGTTGCTCTGGAACCTCTTGTTCATTCTGTTCCGCCACATCTTCCCCTTCTTTTTGCACGTTATCTTGTAAAGAAGTAAGTTGTTTACTTTTACTGTTTTCTTCATCTTCTTCGCTCTCTTCATTCTTCTCATAAGCTGACAAATCGGCTGGAACATCTACTTTCGCGAGTTTTGGTTTCTTATCTTCCTCTTCTTTTGTTTCTCCCTTTTCTATCGGTTCTGGCTCACCAGCTGCAACTAATTCGGCTGCTGAATTAAAATGATCTCCAACTCGTTCACTTACTGCCCCACCTACATCCATCGCCATTTCTTTTCCACGATTTGCGAAGTTCTCTGTCATGAGCGAGATATCCGTTATTGTTTTATAGATGTTTTTTGTTTTCTTGAAGGATGCTGTAATGCTGTCACGGAAGATATAACATAAGATAAACACGATAATTTGGAACACCATTGTTGATACATATCCCGCAAGCCCTGCTTCTGGTAACACATACAATAACTCTGATACTGTGAAAATAATAACCAACATAATAGACATTAAGACTTTTAATGCGAGTGGTCTAATCCATTGTGTTACCCAGCTCTCAATGACTTTACGATGCCCTGGTAATAAAGCTACAGCTAAAACAATTGGTGCAATTAAACTCATGACAAGGAACCATAATTGGAAAGCTACAATCAGCAAACAGAATGCAAGAATAGGAATCCCTATAAATGTATTTACAATATAGTAGATAATCGTAAATATCATTCGATCTCCTACTGAATCTAATTTCATCATTTGGTTTTTCTGTTTTTTCACTTCATCATCTACAATTGTATTTCTGTCTTTACCAGGTGCTGTTTTTAATAATTTATTAACACGCTCTTCACCAATCTTCTCCTTTGAATCTTCTCCATACTGCATAAATAAGTACGGTCTTTCTACTAAAATACTCCAAATTTGTTTCTTAACTGAAGATATTGCCTGTTTTTGTGAGCGACCTGGATCTCCAGCGACTGTACCTGTTGCCTTCGCTAAAATCGTTGTACTAACTTCCGAACTAATTGTATTTGCAGTTTTCAGTACAGTACCTGCATTTCCAATAAAGACGAGAATAAACGCAATCACTAACACTGTTTTCACCAGTTCATTTAATCCCGCTGTCGGCTGACGCTTTATAAAAAAGACATATGCTGCATAGCATGCTGATAATACGCACATCAAGCTAATGATAGATGGAAATAACCCTCCACTTAAAAAGTTTACATTCCCCTCTTCATCTTCACCAATACCAGAGATATTTTGCATGGATGCTGCTAATTTATCCGCTACACCTGAAACAATATCTAAATTCAACGCTTGATCTACTAAAAACATCGTAAGTTGTGTTAACATGATGTTCAGTTTAAAGGCCAAATTCACAAACCACTGACAGGTACTGTAAATCATACGCTGGATATCTTGCCCTACGCTGTCATCTCCAAAAAAATAACCGCCTATTTTTTCTAAAGTTCCTTTTTCATCCTTCTTAGGGGATTCTGTATCAATTTCATAATACTTATCTTTATACACGTCATCTGTGTATCCTTTGAATAGGTTTTCTGATATACGTGCTCCAGTTTGTTCTGGTTTTTTCTCTTCTTCCGCTAGGGTAACGGATGACCCTAGCGGCATGAGTAGAAATACCAAAATCATGCAAAGTGAAAGTAATTTTTTCATTCCTTTTGCCCCCATTTATGGACATGTGTTGGCTTCATACTGCCAACAATGGACTCTAAACTATTATTAGCATCCCATGCCCATTCGTAATTTTTCCACTTTCCGTCTTTCTCATCTTTTATCATTCTTAAATCTTCACTTCTCTGCCTTTTTTCAACGGGATCAAAATATACAACATGATAATAGTACTCTTCTTTCTCTTCTTTTAAATCATAACGATACAAATCATACCTTTCCTTCATCTCCTTACTAATTCCTGGATATGTCTTTCCTCCCTCAATAAATTCATACGGTTTATATAACAATGCTTCTAATTTCGATGAATCAAGTTCAATTAATTCTCTTATATACACCATCGCGGCTTTATCAGCTTCCTTCATATCTCGTTCTTTTTGGCTTTCTTTTTGGTTTGCTGTACTTTTTGTTTCGCTCGTTCCACAGCCAACCATTCCACCGATTACTAACATCCCTGCCACACACATTCCAGATACAAATTTCATTTTTTTCATTTCCCTCATCCTCCATATACAGATAATTTAGACTTTTCTTACCTGTATTGTACTACGCTTTACGCCATTTGCATGGAACGTTCTTCATCGGTTTTGGTAGAGGAATCAAATGCATGTGCCAATTCTTCGAATACGGGATCAATATCTACAATCGCTGTTCTACCGTAAATGTCCTGGAACAATGCTTCGCCCCTTCTAAGCTCTCTAAGCATTCGCACATTTTCTTCCGTGATAGGTAGGTTATAATATTTCAGCATTTCCTTTGCCTCATCATCATACTTCAGAGAAAAACAGAACTTCATTCCAACGTTCGCAATCTCTCTATTTTCCGAATTATAATCCGATGCGTTTTGTGTTCCCGAATACAACCCCATGTTATGATAACGCCCTTCTCGAATAATTTTATCGGAGATACGGCCACCCTCACGATTTTTTAACATACTGGATGCTTCATCTAACATGTAAATCTTAAATACTTCACGGTCTGAATGCATCATCGATTTTGCGAATGCACCAAGCGTGACTAAAATGCTACGTGACAACTTATCTGTTACACTTTCATTTGTATGCGGGTCTCCTTTTGGAATCTGTAAATGCTGAATTTGTACCACCTGTAATGGTCTTTCTAGGCTGATGACACGGTAATTTTGACCTGGTTTCCCAAATAATAAATCCCCGAGCTGGATACTTTCTAACGTTGCCAATCGATTTGTTAATGCATTTAATTGTTCTCGCTCAGTTGGTAATAAATTTTCATGTAATTTCATTTTTTCCAGCTCTACACGAACTAACGTTAAACATGCGTCTTTTTCCTTTGCAACAATTTCAATGGCTTTATACAAGTAATCGTACCTTGTATCATTTAACCCGACTTCTGATAAAGATGTTAAGACTTCAAGTGCCAAGCTCTTCGCATCTTCTGTTGTTGCGCTGATTCGAAATGGATCCAAACAGCCGGCATCTTCTTTTTCCTTTCCAAGTGTCCAGATTTCTAAAAATCCCATCTCTGGCTTATTAAATCCTGGTAACAACTTGCTCCATTTGCCCCTGTCACCCTTCGGATCCACTATAAATGCTCTTCCACCGCTAAGAACAATCCAAAAGGCTAACAGGTTCATGAGGAACGACTTTCCTTTCCCGGTTTGCCCCGCAAACATGACGGATAAACTCTCAAACTCTGTAATGATGTATTCAAGTGCTTTCGCTGCCAAGTCTGGACGAATGAAGACAGGTCGATTTAATTTTTTGGTTTTTGCAAAGTAGAAACCTTGATTGTCCCCGATTTGTGTTGTAGCACCAAACATCCCTTGTGCGAGTATGCCTGGTTCTACAAACAATTTAAAATCTTTGTTGTATCGTTTGGAACCTGGTAGAAATTCATAAAAGTAAGCCAGTTGATCTCCAAATGAATTTACCAGTTCTATTTTCATTTTTCTATATTCCGTTTTAAGTGCTTCGATTCTCGTTTGCAATGTCTTCGCATCAGGAGCGTACACACAAAACAAGACGCTTAATTCATATCCTGGAGCACCTGAAGTCTCAAAACGATCTTTGACAATACGAACGCCTTGCCTTTTTCTCTCAATCGTCATATCCTTTGAGCCGCGTCCCATCATCGCTTGTTTTTGTTGATCTTCTAATTCCATTTCACTATTTGTTAATTTTTTCGTGACCATTTGATTTTCTAAGTGATGCGCACGAATACTCATTTCAACAGGGAATTTCAAAGCTTGAGATTGCAGTCTATAAATCCACTCTCCCCCTGGGAAAACAGATGCTTCTGGCATACTTTTCATAGCTAGAAAGGCTACATGCGCTGTTTCTATTTCTCCCTGTTCATTCTGTTGTTCCAGCACCAGAGAACGCCCTGGACTTTCATCAATGATGCAATCTGTTAACTGAATCATCTTCTGTAAGTCTGGTCGCCTCACCCGTACTGTTTCCCCTTGTTCATTTTCCATTTCAAGTGTGGAGCCCACTTTCCATTGTTTATTGTGGATCGGTTCTGTCATACCGCGTGTAAAGTTATGTTGGAAGAGAAAACGAATAGAGGTTGGATTGGCACGTTTTGTATTTTGAAAAGCGCTACGTACTTGATGATAAACAAGTTCTTCTGTTTCTAAATACGATTCGATTTCCTCTTCTAAAATATCTGTTGCCCCTAATCCTGAAACGTTGTGCGCTGTTTGTGTGAAGCCCTCCCATGTTTTTTTGAAGAATTTCATAGATTCTACGACAGGATTGATAATTTTCCGTTCCTTTTTTGCTTGATTCATCTGAACCAGTACGTAAAAGCGGTACTCCATGCTTTCTTTTGCAAGTGATGAGTTCCGAAGGTACTTTTTCACCTGTTCAAAAAAGAAATGTCCTGTTGGTGCCAGCGGTCCTTTCAATGTATGGATATGTTGATCGATGATTTCATCACAATCTGTTGTCCGTGGAATGACAAGAAACTGTACATCGTATTCTTGGTGGGTAAATAAAGCGAGTTGATTGCGGTAATACGCTTTTTTTGTACTTTCATCTTTGTGATCATATCCAAATCCGTTTACTTCATATACCGAGGAACAGCGACCATCTATACTAAACGCCAAATTTTTTTCAATGTGTTTCAGTGGATTGCGTTTCATACTTTTCAACATTCTTACATTCCTCCTCTTGATTTAAAAATGTTAATGAATAGGCATGTATATCTGTGCTCTTTTGATCTATTTGTTGCATACTTTGAACATCATGCGGTTGATACTGTATGAACGTTGTTCCTCGCACAACATGTTTGGTTAATTTCGGCATAGGAGCTAAACGACTTCTTCGATGATTTCGAAATGTAAATGTCGTACAAGATCGTACATAGGAAAAAAGGGATTTATCATCTGTTTTGTATTGGTCCACACCCCAGATAAGAAAAATAGGGAGAACAATGTAGTACACGAGATAAAATTGATCAATGGTATCACTGAGCCACCATGTAAAAGGGGGAAGGAAGCGGAGCGCTACTAGCACCGCTTCTACCACTACAAAGTACCCCATTGCACGCCACGTAACAGCACGAGGAAGCCTTTTCCCCATAAGTTCATATTGTCTTCTCATGAAATTCATATAGCTGCCGAAACAATACACTACGATTCCATTTTGTTTTGGTTCTTGCATGCTGTTTCCTCCCTTTTCTTACAGGCCGACAAGTCCACCGAGAAACGTTCCGATGGCTTTCAATGCGTCTGGTTTATTAATAAAGAATACCAATGCCCCGCCCCCTACAACTAAAGATGCAAATAATGTCCAAGCACGCTTAAATCCTAAGTAAACACCAATTCCGATAAACACAATGTATAGTGCATATGTTCCTTGTGTCTTCGCCTCTTCAAAAACTCCCTCTAAACCCATTCCTAACATCAAATGATTCATGATATCAAACATATACATTCTCCTCTCGATTCCTTAATTTTGTAGGTCTTTCACAACAAATTGCTTTCCAGTTTCTTTCACAGTCAAGGTATAAGAAGCTTTCATTTTTGTCTCTGAATTTGCATCAATCAAGGTAACCTCTGCCTTCACCTCATAAGAACCCTTCGTTTTACTTGGATACACTTTAGAAGAAATGATCTTATCCAACCTCATGGATCCTTCTAACCCTTTAATACCAGGATTCTCAAGTACATAAGCTAATTCTTTTTGTGATGCCGTTGTATACGATTTAAAGAATGTTGGTAAAAACTCACGAATCTCTGTTTTTACCTTCACATCTTTTACTTCTTCTCGTTCATCTTCTGTTTCTTTTACCGTTGCTTTCTCCTTAACTTTTACAACCTGTGGTAACCCATTTATAACAAAAGCTTTCCCATCAGTTTGGACTGGGATGGACACTTGTTGCCAAACTTCTTTCACTTCTTCCCCGCTGTTATCTGGCTTCTGACGATGCAATTTATATTTCACTTTAAAAATGACGTTCGCTTCATTCTCCTTCGTTTCATTCACTTTTAGAATCGTTGCATAGAGAAAATCAGAATCCCACTGTAAACCATTTGTTTCTATTCCAGCTTGCGAATCACTGGTTTGTGACAAATACCCTTTTAAGCGCTCTGCACGCTTTTTAAGGTCTTCCTCTCCTCGTTTCCAAGTGAAGTACTCCTTTGTAAATAAACGTGCAAACTCAATCGCTTCTGGGCGTGTCGCAAGGTTTTGCTTGGGTACGACTTGTTTTGTTTCTGTTTGTGGTGTGACTTTGGCATCTGCCTTCATTGTTTTGAAGACCGTTGAACAAGAGACGAAAAACATCCAAGCTAATATCCCCCAAAAAAGCCATTTCCCTATCAATCTACCTCTATAAGTGGGAACACGTAATGCCTTACGTGGTTCACCTTCTTTTCCATTTTTGGTTTTTTGAAACCAATTCCTTATCTTCTTCCACATGAACAGTTCCTCCCTTCATCACAATTCACTTCCAGAACGCTTTCCATCATGCACTCTCCTTTCCTTTTAACAGTTCAAGAAAGCTTTCTACCTCTTTTTTAAACCCCCAGCCTTTCTCCATTCGTGCCTGTTGAAAATTGTTGTAGCAACTTAATTCATATTCCACTTCTGAAATTGCTTTTTCTTTTGTGAGTTCTTTACAATCACATTTCCATTCCAATTCGTCTAGATGTAGGCCAATCTCTATTTCAAGTATCTTTCCATTTCCCATCACCAAAATTTTCTGTAGATACGTATCTGTCATAGATAAACAAATATCATAACTTTCCCCGCAATCGAGCTGACTGCAAACCTGATCTATAAACCGGCAATCTGCCTCTTCCAAATTTCCTCGTTCGTATGTTTCCTTATAGATAAACATGTCGTTCCATCCTTTCTTTTTACGATTTTTTGGAACATGACCAAATCCTATAAACTTTTTCTTAGCTGTTAAAACCCTAGATTGATTGGACCACCTATCATTGGTGCTATCTCCGCTAGTTCATCCCCAAAAAATATTACAATGAGAAGAAACAAACATACTCCAAAACTTAACGTACTCATCCCCCATTTTTTCAGTTGAACCAAACGGACAATTGCAATGAGTAGTAAAATACTTATTACAATGCTCTCCACTAGATGATTTCCTTGCATGTAATCAGGATTCAAACCAATTATCGGCACAATCCCTCACCCCTTTATTCGCTAAGATCCACCACCAAATGCGATGGGACCACCAATATATTTTGCAACCTCTACAATTCCTTCACTCAAGCCAAAAGCCAAACCCACCATGCCATACCCTAAGAATTTCATGCAGCCTTCCCACTGTTTTCGCTTGGCACAAATAAGTACCCCTAAAAGCGAATATAAACATATCCCTAGTCCTAAACACTTTACAAGCGTAATTGGATGCATATCCATCATAATTTTCACCTCTATCGATCCACCATTTTATATACACCAACTGCAACGACTCCCAAAATCAGTACCCCTTTCCAGCCTTGGCTATGATACGTCTTGATTACGGTTTCTTGTATCGCTTCCCACGCGGCTTGCGCTCCTGGTACTCTTGCAAAGATCCAATCTGAGAAAACAACTAATATGATGATGCTTGCAACAAACGAAATAATAAATTTGAACACGATCTTATAACCCCACTTTTTCATCCATTTCTTCAATATCGCGGAAGATCTCGCCAAATGGATTTTGTAGTATGTCTTCGTATAATGTAATAAACACTGGAATTTCTGGACTTTCAACACCTTTTAAATAGCGCATTAACTCATTTTCTCTGTTTTTACTTCCAGCGATAAAAGTAAGGGAACACTGCCCGACAGGGTAAGAAATCCCTGCGTGTTTTACGTATTCATCCATCTTTTGTTGTCTCATAAATTCGTTATAACGAGTTATTTTCTCTATGAGCACCTCTTTTGTACTAAAAGAGCGCTCCATTTCTAAGAAGAGAATGCCATTTGCCGAAACGTTTCTTTTATTCCCAATGACCGCTACTCCATCAGGTCGAATAATGCCAGCCCCCTCCTTTTTTGATTTTTTTCTACTGTTCGTATATTTAAATGTGCCAAGCACCTCACTAATCCACTCTCTTAATATCCTCGAATCTTGCTTCTTAGACGCATGGGTCATCGCACACTCTACATGAGCCAACATGATACTGTGATAGACAAAATGCGGTGCACGTACAGACCATTTGGCTTTCCACCTCACATCTCCTCGCAAGTCACGTACGGTATCTACTCCTTTTTTGGTTAATGTATACACCTTCTTAGGTCTAACATTTGATCGCTTTTGTCCTCTTATAGTCGGTACTGGCAAGTATTCACTTTTAATGTAACTCGCCATTTCTAACTTACGGAGACGATTATATACAGAGCGTTTGTTATATCCATCGTAATGACGCATCGTGACGTACTCCACATCGACAAAAAGGTGCGTATATATATTTACTAAAACCTGTTCGTCTTCTTCTAATAAAGCCACTACATTCATAACAATTACCCCTTTTACCAGTCGTCGAACATACTTTTTCTTTTCTTACGTGCTGGACGTTCTTCATTTGAACCCACCACTACAAGTTTCACTTTTGATTCCTTTTCTAAGTTGACAGGTGCCTGTTTCTCTTGCCGATCTGGTGCTTTTGTAGTTTCATTTTTTGGCGTAAGATATTTAGCTTTTGTATATAAAAACTCATCAATTTCTTTATCAATTTCCTCTGCCGATTTGCCACTATGCTGTTCCAATTCTGTAATTTTCGATTTGGTCCAATCATTTGCGGCTTGTGTTTCTTCTTTTTTTAGATAATCAGCTACATTACCGTTAGGTAAATACCGATTTAGTGGAGGGATTCGAACGGTACACCAAACGTTTCGTTCTTCTGTATCTCCTTCCAGCTTCTCTTGTGTTTGAATCGCCGCTACTAAGTTGGGTAGGCCTTGCAAATAATCCGCTCTGAACTTATTTTGCATGACACCTTCGAGAATTCTTGCTGATCTCATCCCTTGACCACATACAAAGAAATTACCACCCGCTTCTCGTAATGCTTCGTTTAAATCCGGGTCTAATTGCCCCTCTACTCGTTGCGTTAAGATCCAAAGTCCTAATCCATGCTTACGGTCTTTTGCTACAACTTTGCTAAGAATCGGTATTTTAAAATCGTGTGCTTCGTCTATAAGCATAAGATGTAGTTTAGAACCAATTGGCCGCTTCTGTGCAATACGATGATATTGATTGGCAATATATGCACCTGTCACAGCTAAATCTTTCTTGCCCATTCCTAGAACATCAAAGATAACGATATGACCGTGATCCATCCATTTTCGAATATCTAAAAAACAGTCTGTTTGACCAAACATTCTCTTGAGGTAAGATGTATTCCGAAACATATCTAAACGGTTCAATATCGCCTGTTTACTGTCTTCTAATGCGTTCTCTACCTCAAATTCCCAGTAGTTCATGTAGTACTGTTTCTGTGGCCCTTTTACATGATTCAAAACATGTCTGCGAAATGCTTCATCTGTAATAAACAGTGGGACACTCAAAATCGTGTGTATGCGTGAGGTATCGGATAACAATGTTCCTATTATGTTTTCTAGCAACCTTTCGGTTTGCGGCGCTTGCCCTGGAATCACAGTTTTAATAATTTCCATAATAGATTCAACGACTGCCTGCACCTCATCTCCTGCTTCATCTGGAAATCTATGGAGTAAATTAAGTGCTGGAGGATATTTGGTATCTCGAAAGCGTATAAAATGAACTTTGCTCCAATCTACTGTTTTTCCGTCAAGCTCTGCTTTTAACAAACGATTCATCGTAACAAGTGCTAAATCTTGTGCTGGATCAAATAATGAGAATCCACCTTCTTTATCTGGATTTTCAATCCACCGATCAATACGACTCTGCATTAAAGCCATAACTAAAGAACTTTTCCCTTTCCCTACTTTTCCTGTGATATAGCCGTGGTTACTTAAATACTTCTCTTTAATTCTTACTAATCGATCTTTGATATAGGGGTGCATGACGTGACCAATTGCGATTCCTTCCGCTAACATATCGTTTGGCAGCATTGCCTCCCCTTTATCTAAATAAAGAATGCGTTGTTCTGCCTTCTTTTCTTTATCTCCTGTCACATCTGGAAGGTGAAACACGTTCAAAAGTTCTGAACTGGTCCATACCATCTTTCCATATATCGGATTTGGTACGGTGGGCATACAACGCTTGAGGCGTCTGTACCGTAACTCATTTACATCGGCCATGATACTTGCTACCATATGACCAATATTTTTAATGACTGGTACACCAGGATAATGTTCACTTGCAAAGGAAACAGATACCTGAAATGCCACTTCGTTATTTGAGAAACGTTTATTCAATGCTCTGATTTCCTCTTTTTCGAATGTGTCTAATTCATGTTTCTTTTTCTTTTTGAGTGCTTTTTCCGCTTTACGAATCCCTTTTGTAAGGTGATATCCATTGTCTGGTGAAAAGGCGATGTCTACCCATGTTTTTTCTTCCATTGCGTTTCCCAGCATCGGTAACAGATCTTTCTTGTAACGAGCGAGTGATAACGTGGCTGCTCGTTTTCGTTTGAGCACCATTCGTCCACCTACTGCTTTTTTAGATGGAAAAGGCACTTCATTACGAGAAACTCCGTAGACTTCAGCATGTTCATACACACTTCTCATCGCTTGCACAACACGCTTTAATTCATCTTTGGGACCGCCAATATAGAAGCGCACACGTTCTTTTGTCCCTTCTGGGCGAAACATGATCATTCGGTACCATTCTCGCCCTTTCCATAGACGTTCCAATGGTTTTCGCCCTGTATTATGCACATGACGAATCATTTGACCTAGCTTTTCTGTTGTCACGTCATCATCGATATGCGGGATAAACATCACATATTGATATCGCTTTTTCTCAAAATATACATACAAGTAATGTAGGACGATGCGGATCATTGTATAGATTAAGATTCCTAACAAGATCAGGCGGCATATACTAACTGTTATATCAATTGCTGTTGGTACACGTTTCATGATTTCCGCCAATATTTTTTCTTTGGAGTACCAGACAAAGCCCACACCCCCTAGAACAAGAAGCGGTTTCCAGTTCTTTTCAAGCATGTTTTCAAGTTCTTTATCAAACTTACTACGTGCCACTTTTTCACCTCATTTCTTACATGAACTAAGCAAGCGCTACTACTTTTTGTTGGTGTTTTTGTATGCGTTGTTCTATCGCTAATTGGACTAAAATGTGAGGTTGCTCGGATGCATGTTGGAGTTGATTCATCTGGTCTAGCAATGTTTTATATTCGAAGAGTTCTTGTTTCATTTGTTCCAAATCTAATTCTTGATCCACTGTGACTTGCTCTTTCCAAAAAGCTTCCCAGCATTCATGTCGATTGGTATACATGGTTTCTTTCCTCCTTTTTTTGATGAAGGATGCTCTTATGAAAGAACATCCTTACATAAATTAAATACGCTATCACTTATGTGTATGATGGTGAAAATCTGTTTTTGGATCTATAAGCTTCATCCCTTTTTGATGACCAGCTAACGTCATTAGAAAACTTGAAAATGCCATCCCTCTTCCTGTAATTCCAGCCAACTCAGATAACTGTTTTGAACGATTCGCTTGATTTGGCATTTGTTGACTCAATCTACCGATATAAAAACCACGTTTGCTTCGCATGTGCTTAATTGGTTTCATGAGAAATCCTCCTTTTATTCATTTATCTTTTTATATCGTTAAATAGAAATATTCTATATTTTTATGCCTTTTTACGCTTCCATTCTTTCTCTCTTTACCCTTCTTCTAAAAATAGCTCTTCTAAATCTGTAGAAAGGATTGTAACTGCTTGTTGGTGGTCTTGATATAGAACATGTTGTATATTGTTTCGCAACTGAAACCCGTCTTCAGGTAATGCTAGCAAATACGATTTTTTGTATTTGATCCCATCAATCTGATAATGTACATCAAACACGCACATTGTGTCCCGCCCTCCCTTATCAGTTGAGAGTGTTACTTACATTTCTTGTTTTGTTTTTTTACGCATTCTGTATACATAGACAGCTGCGATACCGCCAAGTACTACAAGTGTAGCCCCAATCCATTTCCAATATGGATTTTCTGCCTTACCGCCTGTTGTTGGAAGTTTTCCTTCGACTTTCTTCGGTTGTTCTGGTTGTTTAACAATTCTGTGTGGTTTCTCTGTTGGTACAGGTTTTTCGATAACCTGTGGTGTTTGTGGTTGCTCTGGTTGAGGATGTTCTGGCTTTTCTGGTTGCGGTTTTTCTGGTGTTGGTGGAACTTCTTTTTTCTTATCTTGTACTGTGTGTTTGATAATCTCGCCATCCACTTTAATTTCGAAAGAGAATGTCTCTTCATTGATTAAGAATCCTTCCGGTGCGAGCGTTTCTTTATATGTGTACTTCCCTACTGGGAGCTTCTCGAATTTTGCAATACCTTGCTCGTTTGTTTTGCCTTGGACTACTAAAGTGCCTTG